>JAJRWW010000605.1 GCA_024276595.1 Myxococcota bacterium | reverse complement strand
GGGGGCACGGGGATCACCGCCGACCTGCTCCCATCGGGGGGCGGGTACGCCTTTGACTGCGGCAACTGTCACCCAACGGATCCCTCGCATCACATGAACGGCGTGCTCAATGGAGGCGGGGGCCAGGCAGAGGTGGACCTCTCGCCCGGTGGGGCGCCGCCGGGCTCACTGAAGGCTCGCAACTCTGGCGCCGCCACCTACACTCCAGGCTCCACCCTGGAGGTGGACGGGAACGGGTTCACATATACCCTCGGCTCCTGCGACGGCGTGTACTGCCACAGCTCCCGACAGGTGGAGACCCCTTCCGGGGTTCCCGAGCCCGGGGTGGACTTCGTCTTTGGCGGCTACCCCATCGCCTACCCGTCCTTTGCGGTGGATGTCACCAGGCGCTACGAGACCCCCACCTGGGGTGAGAGCCTCTCCTGCGACGGGTGCCACGGCTTCCCACCGCGGGCGGAGTCCCTGCTGGTGGAGGCGGCCGCGGGCGACTCCCACTCCTTCATCGACGCGGACGGGTTCGAGGACCTGCACGGCTACAACCACGGGGGAGACCCGCTCCCCTGCGCCACCTGCCACCACGACACCGTCACCGATCCCGGGGTGCGATGGCGCGACTATGTGGCACCTGCAAACGGCTGGTCCGTCTACGAGCCGGTGCCCATCGATGGCTACCTCGCCCACGTGAACGGTCTGCCCGACGTCGCCTTCACCACGGAGTCGGCCACGGTCATGACCACTGCCTTCGATCTGAGCGGCGCCACGTGGGACGCCAGCAGCCTCTCCTGTGACGGAGTGGGATGTCACCTGCTCCAGACCCCGGTGGTCTGGGGGACCCCATATCGATATGACAACGTCTACGAGTGCAATGCCTGCCACCAGATGTAGCCACCTCTCCGCGCCGCTCCTGGGGCGAGCTCCCTGCCGAGGGGAGAGCCGAAGGCGTGGGCCGACGCGGCCGCCGCTGCTTTTGCTGCTGCTGGCCCTGTTCGCGTCGGCCGCCTGCAATGGCGACCTCGACTACGCTGCCAGGGGGCCATCCCCTGATCCGGTGATCCCTCTCACCGCCAGCCACCCGGGGTTTGGCTCGGCGAGCTGCGGGCTGTGCCACGACCTGACCCAGGTGCACCAGCAGAGCTACTCTCTGGACGACTGTGCCGTGTGCCACGGGGGCAACGGGGCTCCCGCCCTGGGCCTGAGCCACCCGGAGAGCTGCGAGCCTTGCCACGGCCCCCCTGGCCCCCACGGCGGCACCTTCTCCTTCGACAGGTGCACCTACTGTCACCTCCATTTCGATGGGAGTGGTCGCCCCAGCAGCAGGCAGCGCGCCTCCTCCACACCCTCCATCGACTCCAGCCACCCCGGTTGGGGGAACGCCGACTGTGCGGGCTGTCACCCCACCTCGTGGCCCCATCAGGGAGCGTACAGCTTCACTGCTTGCGGCGCCTGTCATGGCCCCAACGGTGGGCCGGATCGCCCCCCAAATCACTACCTGGAGCGGTGCAACGACTGTCACTCGGATGGGCCGGCGCCCTGGAACGACTGCACCCACACCGGCTATGAGCTGTCGGAGCCAAAAGGATGTTTGAACTGTCATCCATAGCGCACGCCTCCGGTCACTCGGTGGCAAGGGGATCATCCGCCGGCAGGCCGGCCGCGGGCAGCCACCTGTGGCTCGTGGTCCTCGGAGCTGGCCTGGCTCTCAGCCTGGGCTGCTCTCCGTCCACCAGGGGTCCAGACCCCTCCTTGGGCGAGGGGATCTTCAATCCCAGGCCGGCTCGCCCGGCGGTGCAGCAGGCGGAAAGCCTCCCCGACACCAGGGTCCGGCACCTGTTGACCTACCCCACCCGTCTGGCCCTGGGTGCCGACTCCAGCCTCTACGTGAGCGACGCGCGGCAGGGCTCGGTTTTCGTGCTGGACCCTCGCCAGCGGATCACCAGGGAGATCTCGGGCATACCCCGCCCCCTGGGCGTGGTGGTGGGGCCCGACGGGACCATCTTCGTGGGCAGCGGGGTGGAGCAGGCGGTCAGGGTCTACGACCCCGCCGGAGGGCTCCTGCGCAAGATCGGCGCGGGCCTGCTGCTCATGCCCAACCACCTGGCCCTCGACGGCGCCGGGCGCCTGTACGTGGCCGACAGCGCGGCCAACAGGATCCAGGTCTTCGAGGCCACCGGCGCGCTATTGAAAACAGTGGAAGGCACCCTCTCGGATGGAACCGAGATGAGGTTCCCCGTGGCGGTTGCCGTGCGCGAGGCTGGGGGAGCTCACGGGGGCGCGGCCACCGAGCTGCTGGTGGCCGACCAGGGCGGCGGCAGGGTCCTGGTCCTCGATGAGCAGGGGCTGCTCCTGCGGCAGCTCGGGGAGCGCGCGAGCGCCTTCCATGCCGCCCAGGTCGGGCAGCTCGCCAGGCTCCAGTCCATCGCCCTCGGGCCGGGTGGGCTGCTGCACGTCCTCGACAGCCAGCTCGGGAGGGTCCAGGTCTTCGACGTGGAGACCGGTGAGGTGGTCCGCAGCTACGGGGAGCTGGGCACCGCCGTTGGCCGTCTGCTGCTGCCGTTGGACATCGTCATCTCGGGCACCGGAGATGCTGTGGTGGCCAACGCAGGAAACGGGCGGCTGGAGCGGCTGCTCTCCCCGGCCGCCGCCCGCCCAGGGAGGAGGCCATGAGGAGCCGCCTGGCAAATGTCTTGGTGGTCCTGGTGGTGCTGGCCGTGGCCAGCGTCGGGAGGGGCGCCCTGGCCCTCGAGCCGCCCCACTATCCGGGCAACGACATCGCCTGCCTGGACTGCCACGCCGCCCACTCCACCGCGCAGGCGCTAAAGCCGCGGGACCTGGAGCAGGCGGCAGTGTGCCTGGGCTGCCACAACCCCACGGGTCAGGCGGCCTCCCTCTCGGACGTGGCCGTGCACACGGTGGACTCGGGGGCTCGAATCGTCGACTGTGGCTCCTGCCACGATCCCCACGGCCCGGTCACCACCACCGACTCCTCTCACCCCGGGGGCGTTACCGCGCCAAACCTGTGGCTGGTCCGGGGCGACCCGGGCAAGTACACCCCTGGCGCCCTGGAGCCCATGCTCTTTCAGGCGAGCCCTGCCCAGTTCGCCTTTGACAACGGCAACCCTCCCTACAACGGAGTGTGCCAGTCCTGTCACAAGAGCACCGCGTATCACCGCTCGGATGGATCGGTGGACAACAGCCACAACGTGGGGACCGACTGCACCCAGTGCCACACCCACGCCAGCGGCTTTCTGCCCACGAGCTGCGTGGGCTGCCACGGGAGCCCCCAGGACAACGGCGACGCCACGCCCCTCGGGGGTCGGCGAGCCGTGCTCGGAGAGTTTCCCACCAGCACCATCCACGGCCACGTGAGCCAGAACCCGGTGTCGGACGACGACTGCCTGGTGTGCCACTCCATCGCCACCCACCAAAACGGCATCATCGAGCTGGTGGACCCCGACAGCGGGAGTATCTACAGCTTCGTTCGCCCCGGCGACCTCGCCAGCGATCCGGACGTGTCCAACTTCTGCGCCAACTGCCACGACAGCGACGGCGCCGCTCGCCTGGCCACGCCGATGGATCCCTTTGGCACCGGGAACCCGCCCCCGGACGTCGCCCGCAAGTTCCAGGGGACCCTGCTGTGGTACGAGTGGTACGGGGACTTCTGCTTCGGGGCGGAGGGGACCACCAGGGTGGTGAACTCTCACCACGACATCGATGATGCAGACCAGGGGCTGAGCGGGGCCAAGCTGGAGTGTCTGAGCTGTCACTCCGCCCACGGCTCCTCCGACGCCTCCCCGGTGGCCGATCCCTTCAGCCCCACGACCCCCTGGGCCGGCACGATGACCGAGTTTTGCCTGCAGTGCCACGGCGGCGGCAGCGACCCTTCGACCCCGGAGATGCCACCCGGTGTGAAGACATCCATCATCCGCGTGGACTCCTCGGGGGCGCCCTGCGACGGACCGAACGACGACGGCTGCGCCACCTTCACCGAGGTCTCCGGGCTTCGACCGCTGGGCTCATGCGACTACGCGGTGTCTCCCTGGTACGTGGAGTACACCTGGACGCACACCGCCCACGGCAAGGACTCCAAGCGGGGCTGGCCCAACTACTCCGGCGCACCGGGGGCCAACATGAGCTGCCTGGTGTGCCACGACGCCCACGGCTCGGCGTCTGCCTCGAACCTGG
>JAJRWW010000604.1 GCA_024276595.1 Myxococcota bacterium | reverse complement strand
GCAAAGGAGACGCTCAGGGGCGAGATAAAGACGTTGTCCCCTGGAGAGCTGGCCGAGACCTCCCGAAACAGAGCAAAGCCGAACTCGTTGGCTGCCGAAGCAACCTGCAGCTCCTGGCTCGTGAGCTCCCGGTGGTCCTGGTCTCCTGGGTTCGTGGAGCCGCCCTGGCAAGCGCCAATGGTGAGCCAGAGGGCGGCGGTGACGGGCAGCACGAGAGGTCTGGATAGTCGACTCATTTTCTCTTCTCCAATGTGCTTGTGCGATGTCTTCCTGGTCCAGTATCCAAAACCCGTGCCAGGGAGACCAGAGCCAGGCTCTACCGAGAGATCCGGGCTCGTTTCCCTTATAGAACAGTGCGTTGCAGCTCCAGGTGGTGGAGCCTCACGGAGACCCGGCCATCAGAAAACTGACGGTTGGCGACTCTGACTTGATGAGATGGCCAGCCCCGAGGGCCCCGCGGCGACCTTGACCCTCGCCCCGGCGGCAGCGCCTTGCGGATTCGGAGCCGAGCGTGGATGACAAGGGCCAGGTGCACTGGGTGCGCCAGGTGCGCTAGGGGCAGCCTCCGGGGAAGCCGAGGTTGCAGCGGTGGCTGCGCACGGCCGTGTAGACGGGATAGGGAGCGCCGCCGGAGTCCACCCAGGCGAAGGACTCCCAGGCGCTGTCCTGGAGCATGAAGGGCATCACCGCGGCGATGTCCGGGTGGGTGAGCCAGGGGTCGTTGTAGGCATCCACGGTCCAGGTTGCGATGTCGTTTCGGCTGGCGCCCAGGTCCGTGGTCCAGCCTGTCTCCGTGATGTACACGGGGAGGCTCACGCCCATGGCAGAGAGCTCCTGCTCGAAGTACAGCAGCCCTGGCATGGCGGAGCCGTAGGGCACGAAGAAGCCCCAGCCGAGACCCTCCGCCGGATAGGGATGGCTCGCCCAGGCGTCGAGCTGAGACCAGATTCCTGGCACCGCGCTCTGCATCTCGGCGATGAAGTCCACGGCGGTGACGCCAGCGGTGTAGCCCGAGCCGTCACATTGGCAGGTCACGGCCCCGCCAGGCGCCAGGGCGCCGTTGGTCACCCGGATCCGCGGGTCCCCCAGGTCGTGCAGGGCGTCCGCCACGTCCCTCAGGAAGTATGCGTACTCGTGGGCCATGTCCGTGTAGTGCATGTAGTCTGGCGGCATGTTGTGGTGAGTCGGGGTCTCGCCCGGGTGGCACGCCCACTCGTAGCAGAGGTTCGGCTCGTTGTGCACCTCGATGACCAGGGGCCAGCCGGTGCGCAGGGGGAGCCCCGCCACAACCTGGGCGTAGCGCTGGGCGAGCTGCGTGTAGGTGCTGTGGCTGGTGTCGTCGGACATGTTGCGGACATGGCGGTCCCCCCAGTGGGGCCCCAGGCGGATCACGGGCACGAGCTCGCGGTTGTAGCTCTCCTGTACGGCGGTTACCCAGGAGGCCTCCGGCCCGCTGGTGTTCAGGTCGACGCCCGGGAAGATGAGCTTGATGTGTCCACCGTGGCCCACCAGGTCCGCGGTCAGGTCCCACTGGCCAGCGTTCCCCGGGCCCACCAGGCCGACGCCAAAGCGGTTCACCGGCGGACCGCTGCCTGCATCTGGGCCGGCGTCGGGGCCGGGGGCATCTCCGTCAGGTGGCAGAGCGGAGTCGGGCTGGGGGCCGCCATCGGGGGGCAGGGCGGAGTCCAGGGCTGCACCGTCAGGGTCCATGGCGCTGTCCGGGGCAATGGCGCTGTCTGGGGGGGTGTCTCCGTCGGCCAGGCTGTGGATGACACCGGTGCCGCAGCCACCCAGGAGCAGCAGCGCGATGGTCAACAGAGGGGCAGCCGTGGAGCTGGCACCGTGGCCCTGCTCTGACATCTTGCGCATGACAAGCTCCCTGGATTTACAGGCTCGGATTCACTACTACATTGTACCGAATCCCCTTCGTGTTATGCTAGGCGTGTTATGCTAGGCGTAAATCGTGACAGCATGAAATCCAGCGAGCTGTCTTCATGCAAGAAAAACATCATCACATGATCCGGCTTCTGCTGCCGACAGCCCTGGTGATCGCCGGGCTGTCCGCGGTGCCTGCTCGGGCCCAGACCTGGACCTTTCATGGCAGCACCGTTGAGGGGGACCAGATGGACGTGGTGCGCGGACCCAACGATACGTTGCACCTGGTGTCCACCCGGTACTACCAGATCGACCTGAATGGGAGCGTGTTGGTGGACGAAGCCGTGGGAGACGGGCAGCAGTGCTCCCTGTGCTTCCCCCCGGCCATCGCCGCCGGGGATGATGGCACGGTGCACCTGGTGACGCGCCACGCCGGCGACATGAACGGCGGCTACGACATCCGCTACCGGCGGAGAGACGCCAGCGGCACCTGGGACCAGGACTATCTTTTCGGTGGCCGGGTCAAGCGCAACTACGTGGTGGGCGTGGCCTGGGGAGGCGCGGGCCAGGTTTTTTTGAGCTCCAGCGAGGCAGGCAGCGACGTGTGGGGGGAGCACCACATCTGGCAGGCGGGCAGCGGCTCTGCCATCCTGCTGGGTAGCATCGGCGGGATCTGGCGCAGCGACTGCGACGGGCGCATGCGTGGCATCGCCGGGAGCGTCTTCCTGGTATCGGGCAAGCCCGACGGCGGCGGCGTGGGGGCGTACTTCCTCCACGCCAACCCGGGCTCGAGCCTGGCGGGAGATCTCAACGCCAGCGTGCAGACGCACACGGCACTGAGCTATCGCTCGGGGTTCGCCGACCTCTACGTGGATGGCACCCACACCGTGCACTTCAGCTACGGCGCCCAGCAGGCCGTCTTCTACAACAAGTACAGCTCCGCCGGGACGAAGGCCTTTGGCAGCGACATCCAGGTCTTCAGCGGCCTGGGCACCTGGCACCTCGAGGCCGGATTGTCGGCGGTGGCCGCCTCGGATGACGGCAACACAGTGGTGGCTGTGGCCCTGCTGAGCGACGGTAGTCAGGGGGCGTCGAACAGCGATCTGCTCTGGGCCATGTCCACCGACGGCGGCGCCACCTGGTCCGCACAGCAGGACACCGGACACAACACCGACGGTGGCGAGGGGCGCCGACGCCCGCGGCTCGTGGCCATCGGCAACAGGTTCTTTTTGTTTTACAAAGACAACGCCAATAGTGGCATCAGCCTGGCCACCATGGACGTGATAGTGGACGGTGACGGCGATGGCTACCCCGCCGGCGTGGACTGCGACGATGGCAACGCCGACGTGTATCCGGGGGCCACGGAGCTATGCAACGGCGTCGATGACGACTGCGACGGCACCACCGACGAAGGCTGCTTCTACGACGCCGGGCTCCTGGACGCTGTCGTCGCCGGTGACGCACGGACCACCCCACCCGATGGCCAGATCTTCCCGCCAGACGCCGAGACCGACGACGGCGGCTCCAGCAGCCAAACGGTCCAGGGCGGGTGCGGTTGTGGTGCCCTCCCCGGGGACCCTGGCGGTGGAGCGCTCCCACTGCCAGCAGCCCTGGTGCTGTTTTTGGCGTGGTGGGGCGCCAAGGTCACGCGAAGACCCAAGAACCGACCTGGATGACCCTATTGTGCTCGCCAGCGGATTCGATCAGGCTCCTTGACAGGCTGCGGGGTTCTGCAATAGTGAAACGCCAAATGTGCTTGGGTGGGATGCACGTCCTCGGGCGGCATCCCTGGGAAGCCGGTGAGAGTCCGGCGCGGCCCCCGCCACTGTGACCGGGT
>JAJRWW010000603.1 GCA_024276595.1 Myxococcota bacterium | reverse complement strand
CTTCCCACGGCGGGTGATCCTGGCGTCGTCCCCGGCGGCCCTGGCCGCCCGGTCCAGCAGGTCCTTTGCCCGCTGGCCCAGCCTGGCCGACCGGGCTCCCTGGGCTCCGGCAGCCTCCTCCATGAGCCTGGCCGCCTCCCGGAGATGGGGTGCCAGCGCTGCTCTGCCCGTGGGGCTTCGCAGGGAGCGGGCGAGCTCCTTGGCCCTGCGGGCCAGGCGCCTTTGCGCCCTCCGGGCTCCCTCGGGGTCGCCGGCGCGGCGGCGGTTCAGGCTGTCCTGGGCCTCCGCCAGGCGACCGATCTCCCGCATGTCTCTCAACATTAGCCGCTCTCCGGGGAGCGACAAGGCCCTGCGGAAGCTGTCGAGGCCCCTTCGCAGGGTCTTTCTCATGTGGGCAACTCGGCGTCGGAGCCGATCCATGTCCGAGTCGGAGATCTCGCCCTTGCGAAGCTTTTGGGCCATGCGGGAGAGGACATCCCTGGCGCGCTGGCGATCCAGGGCGTGGCGGTTTACGTGCTGGTCCAGCACGTCGTCCTGGAGGGTCGCCCAGAGCTGCCCCAGCTCATCGAAGAGGCGCTTCAGCCGGCTCACACGACGAGAAATGCGGCGCCTGAGCTCCTCGCTTGGGCTCCTCTTCTGCGCCGCCCGAAGCCGCTCCAGCTCCTTTTGCAGCCTGGCGATGCGGTTTCCCAGCCTTTGCATCTTCTCCAGGGTGGCCCTGCCAACCAGCCTGTCGATGGTCAGGACGAGCTCCTCCAGAGCTCCCACCACCAGGCGGCGGGTGGGCTCCCCCAGGGGACCGGCGGGGCAGGTCTTGGGGCGCCTCGCGGCTGCCCTGTGGTCGGCTCTCAGGGAAGCCTGGAGCCTGCGGAGGGAGGAGGCCAGTGGGCCTCGCAGCGCCGAGCGGAGCAGCGGTGGGGTCTGGGTGTCCGCAGAGCCCGCCTTCACCAGCCGCCTGGCCTTGGTGAGGATGCGCCTGTCCGCGGCCCTGACTCGCGCCCAGGTGGCCTGTCGCTCCGAGCAGCCGGTGGCCGTCTCAGGCGGGCGAAGACGCACGGCCAGGCGGCTGGCCGCCCGGTCCAGCAGAGCCCTCAGAAGGGCCATGATCCGCAGCCTCTCAGGGGAGGGGGCGAGGGCTTGGATCGTCTGGGGAGGGCTCTGACGCCGCTGTCCCCCCTGCGCTCCGGCGCGATTGTCCACGGCCTCCAGGTGGAAGCGAACCCATTGCCAGCGCCCCAGCCGTGACAGATCCCACCTGTAGGTTCCGAAGATCCTGCGCTTGCGGCCAACCCCGAAACGTGGGCCCTCCCCCAGCACCACCGAGCCCTCGTCCCCCTGGTCGGTCTTCCACACCAGGCGCACCAGGAGCAGGCCAAAGTCGTCCGTGACCTCGTATCGCAGCGGCAGCTCCCCTACCTTCTCCAAGGCGATGCGCTCCTGGGAGGGGAAGACCTCGATATCCGGCGGCAGGTCTCGTCGTAGCCGCAGGCGCAGGGCCGGAGCTCCCAACTGGCGTGCCCCCCCCTTGGAGAGAAGGACGAAGGAGACAGATCCCTCGCGGCGGGCCAGCATCTCCACCCTGAAGATGTCCTCTCCCAGCAGCGTCGCCGGGATGAGGGCCCCCCCGGGGGTGAGGGCGGCTGCGGCCGAGATGGGTGATGGCGCCCTGGCCACCAGGCGCAGGCGAGAGCCTTCCATTACCACCAGCGGTTCCCTGCCAGGAGAGAGCCTGGCCTTTGGGAGCCCAGTGTATGCCGGGGGAAACAAGAGCACCTGGAGGTCGTTGACGGGCGAGCCCGAGCCAAGCCGAGGGAGGCGATCCCTTGGGCTGCCGCTCCCCAGCGCAAGGAGGAGTCGAGGGGCCGCCCGGGGCATGAGCAGAAGCGCCACAGA
The DNA here is from genome assembly GCA_024276595.1 of Myxococcota bacterium. Lineage (GTDB taxonomy): Bacteria > Myxococcota_A > Polyangia > HGW-17 > JAJRWW01 > JAJRWW01. The sequence goes on along the minus strand of JAJRWW010000603.1, from coordinate 7,796 downwards.
GGTGGCCGCGACCCCAACCAGCAGCAGGCGCGCCCCGAGGCGCAGCCACCCGAAGCCGACGAGCTCCCTTGGGGGGAGCTTGTCCAGGCGCCTGGCCACGGAGGCCAGGTGGCACTCCACGAAGGCGGCCTCGGCCCGCGAGGCGCGGCCGTCGGTGAGGGATCCTCTGGCGGCGAGCTCCAGGGCGCTCCAGAGATCCTCGGCGAGGGGGGGATCCCGACGTCGGAGACGGCGGATCACGACCCGTGGGGAGCGGCGCAGCATCCGCACGAGGGCGCCCAGGGCACCCAGGCCCAGGAGGCATCCAGAGAGCAGCGCCAGCGTCGGCCAGAGGGGCTCGGTCTGGTGAGCCGGTGGGCGAAGAAGCCAGGTCAGCAGCAGGGCCAGCGTCGACCCGGCCGAGAGGAGGAGCCCCGTGAGGGCCAGGCGGCCAGCCAGGCGCGCCCGGGTGCGAAGCAGGTAGCGTCCAAGGGTCGCGGCCGCCGGGGGCAGCGGCCCGACCGTGCGGCTGGTTGGCTGGACGCTGGCCGAGGTCATCACCTATTTGTATGCTGCTGCAGAGGGTCAGGCAAACCAGGAATAGGCTTGCTCCCTGCGACCCCGCCGTGCTACCCATATAGCCGTGAAATGTCCAGCTATTAGACTCTTGCTGGAGTCGCCCTTCGGGGTCGCTTCCAGCCCACACCCGGAGAGCAGCCAGTGGAGCCCACCGACCTAGAGCTGGTGGATCGCTACCGCAGCGGCGAGCTGAAGGCCTTTGAGCTGCTGGTGAGGCGCTACCAGCGCAAGGTCTACAGCATCGCCTACGGTGTCCTGCGGGATCCCGAGGAGGCGATGGATGTCTCCCAGGAGGTCTTCATGAAGGTCGACCGATACCTGGACAAGTTCCAGGGCTCGGCGAGCTTCTACACCTGGCTCTACCGGATCGTCGTGAACCTCTGCATCGATCACATTCGCCGGGCCGGCAGGGGAACCGGCGTCGAGTACGATGACGCCATCGACCGCTCAGGGGGAGTGCTGGCCGCGTGCGACATCGTGCCCAGCCAAATGGGGAGCGATCCCAGCAAGGCCTACAGGGACAAGGAGATCCTGCGCCACATCCGTGACGGTCTCCAGCAGCTTTCTCCCAACCACAGGGCGGTGATCGTCATGCGGGAGCTTGAGGGGCTGTCCTACAAGGAAATGGCGGAGATCATGGAGTGTTCCAGGGGAACCATCATGTCGCGCCTCTTCCATGCCCGCAAGAGGTTGCAGGCCTATTTGCTCAAGGTGCTGAATGAAGAGGTGGACGAGATCGTCTGACATGCCAAGGTGTTGCCATGAGTGGTCTTGACGACTATACCCTGCAGCGGCTCTTCGACGAGGAGCTGGAGCCAGCCGAGGCGGAGGAGGCTCGCTCATCCCTTGGCGAGGAGGACGCCAGTCGACTGGCATCCCTGGCCCAGATGCGGGAGATCCTCCGGGCAGAGGCCGCGGTGGCGCTGGACGACGTCGACCTGGATGGCATCTGGCAGGCGGTTTCTGCCCGGGTGGACGCGCCCGAGCCCGTGGGCGCAAAGCCGGCAGAGGCGGCGGAGCCAGCGGAGCCGGACCCGGGCCTCCTTTCGAGGATGGCCTCCTGGATGGGAGGGGGGCTCGCGGCCCACCCTGTCCGCTGGGCAGCCGCCGGGGCTTGTGTGGTGCTGGCGGCGGTGCTGCTCGGGGTATGGGTGGGATCCCCACCGTCCCGGCGGCAGCCTCCTGGAAAGGCCGCCGTAAAGGTGGAGACCGGGGAAGAGGTGGAGATCGAGAAGATCGAGTTCAAGGGACGTCACCCGGACATCTTCCAGATAAAGGACGGCAAGCGCACCACCACGGTGATCTGGGTCTACCCGGATGACGACGAGGGTGGCGCCGAGCCCGGAGACGGGGCAGATGGAGGAGATCCCATATGATGCTCACCCTTTGCCCGGAGGGCAGTGGCTCTCCGCGTGGCTGCTGCCCTCTCCCCAGAGCCCGCCCAGTTGCCCTGGGCTCTGCCTGGGCTCTGTGCCTCGGTCTGGCGCTCGGAGCGCTGCCGGGGGTGGCAACTGGTCGCTCCGGCAGGCCCTCGGCGTCCCCTGGGTCCGTGTGCAAGATCCACGTGATCAACGGGCTGAAGGTGCCGGGGAAGTTCCCCGCCTCCCTATCACACATGCGGCGTAGGTTGAAGGCCCAGCCATTCAAGGTGTTCCTCTCCTTCAAGCTGCTGCGCATCTCCACCTTGAAGCTCGCCCAGGGGCGTCTGGCCCGGGCCAGGCTGGCGGGACCCTATCGGCTGGAGGGGCAGCTACTGTCCGTGCTGCTGGGTCCTGGGGGCAAGCAGCGCCTGCGCTTCGAGCTGGCCCTGTATCGTCGCAGGACCCGTTTCAAGGCGGCCAGGCGCATGCTCAAGACCACCCTCGTGCTGGACAGGGGCGGCACATTCTTCTTCGTGGGTCCGCCGCACAAGGGGGGCAAGCTCATCATCGGCATCACCTGCAGGTAGCGCCGGTTCTGCCGGTTGGGGTGGGGCGCTGGATCGAGCGGATTGCCCGCCTCCGCCCAGGGGGCTACGATGCGACTCAGGGCAGGCCATGGCTCGCCCGAGCGGAGTACCTGTTGTGAAACCCGCATCCAGAGGCGCATCGAACCCACAACATCTCGGGCCAGCCCAGGGGGATGGCGCCTCCGAGGCCCGGCCCGTTGCCCCCCGGGGCTGGCGTAGATGGGTTGGCTGGAGGGTGATTGGGGCTCTGGTCGGGCTGGCATTGACGGCGGGTGTGGTCGCGGCGGCTCTGCTGGCGCCACGCCTGGGCGAGTGGGTGGTGCGAAAGCGGGTCTTGCCGGCACTCGAGCAGAGGTTTGGCCGGAGGATCCGCGTGGAGCGCATGGGAGGGTCCACCGGGAGGCTGGTGCTGGAGGGGGTGACAGTGGCGGGGGCCAGGGACTGCCCGGGCGAACCCCTCATGAGAGCTGACAGGATCATCTTGACCTACTCATTTTGGCCGCTCCTCCGAGGGAGGCTTCACCTGACCTCGGTGACCGTGCGCCGCCCTCGCTTCTGCCTTCGCAGGTACCGGGACGGGAGCGACAACATCTCCGACCTGCTGCACCGCCTGGCCCGTCGGCCCATGGGGCCCCGGGTGGAGATGAAGCTGGCGGAGGTGGCCCTGGAGCAGGGCTCGCTGGATGCCGTGGACGAGCTGTCGGGCACGCGCCTTCAGACCCCATCGCTGTGGGCCCGGCTTCGGCCAGGGGGGCGTTCCGAGGTGCGGCTGAGCCGGGTGCTGCTCACCACCCGCCGGGTGCCCCCTGTGCAAGCCCGCCAGGTCACGCTCTCCTTTCGCTCCCGCCTTGGGAGGGTAAGAGGCTGGCCAGAGCTCACCTTCACCGGCGCCCGGGTGAAGCTCCACGACCGGCTGGTGCTAACCGACATGGGGGGCAAGGCGTCGGTGCACAGGGGCTGGCTCGACCTCCAGGTGAAGGGAGGCTACGGCAGGGTGGAGCAGGTCCTGTGGCAGGCTCGCGCAAGGGCCAGGCTGGCGTCCATGGGCGATCCTCGACGGGCTGAAGGGTCCCTGCGGATCCGGGCGGAGCGCTTCAGCCTCGACAAGCTCGCCCCCATACTCCCCAGGCGGATCATCCCCAACCCGGGCGCCGCCCGGCTGGACGCCGACCTCACGCTCGAGCTCTCCCATGGGAAGCTCACCTTCCACGGGAGGGCGTCCCTCGCCGGGCTGGAGGTTGTTCACCCCAAGCTGTCGGCACGGCCGGTGCGGGGGTTGGGGTTCTCGGCGGACGTGGAGGGGAGCTACCTGGTAAAGCAGGACCTGTTGCGCATCAGGCGAGCTCGGATTCGGCGTCGCCGGCTGGCGGTCACCGTGACCGCGGAGGTGCTCAGGCTGAGGGGGAAGCCTCGCATCAAGGTGGCTGTCACGATCCCCCGCACTCGCTGCAGCGTCGTGCTCGACGCCATCCCGAAGGGGATGATCCCCAGGCTGGCCAAGATGCGCCTGGCCGGGCATTTCGGAATGAAGCTGGAGGCGGAGGCAGACTTTGGGTACCTGACCACCTCCAGCGTCTACCTGGGTGGTCGCGTGGACCTTCGGAGCTGCCGGGTAGTCTCGGTGGGCTGGGACATCTCCGCGGCCCGCCTGGCGGGCCCCTTTGGCCATGAGCTGGTGGACGCGGGTCATCGCATCGGCTTCGAGGTTGGGCCGGCGGATCCGGACTTCGTCCCCCTGGGGCGCATCTCCCCCCACCTGGTCAACGCCATCCTCACAACCGAGGACAGCCGCTTCTTCCACCACCGGGGCTTCATTCCCAGGGAGTTTCAGTCCGCCCTGGCCAAGAACCTCATTGCCGGTCGGTTCGTCTTTGGCGCCAGCTCCATCACCATGCAGATGGTGAAGAACGTGATCCTGGGCCGGCAGAAGACCCTGGCGCGGAAGCTCCAGGAGCTGATCCTCACCTGGTACCTGGAGAAGCACCTCAGCAAGGACCGGATCCTGGAGATCTACCTGAACGTGATCGAGTTTGGGCCTGGAATCTTCGGGATTGGCCGGGCCGCCCACCACCTGTTCGGAAAGGAGGCCAGTGAGCTGGAGCCCCAGGAGGCGGCGTACCTGGCCTCCATCCTCCCCAGCCCCAAGCGCCACTACAAGAAGTACTGCAGGGGCAAGGTGGGCCGCTACTGGCGTCGCTGGGTAGACCGGATCCTGCGGATCATGGTGCGGCGAGGGCGCCTGGAAAGATCTGCACTGGAGCTGGCTCTGGTGTCTCCCATTCAGTTCTCCGACCTGGAGCGTGGCTCCTGGGCCGAGTGCATGGCTAGGCTGGATCGCTTCCGCTCCAGGGGACGCCCCGGCTACCTGCCACGTTCTCGTCGCCGCCGCCGCACAGCCTCCCCCCGCCCTGGCCGTCGCCGGGGCGCTCACTCGCCGCGCCGCGCGCGGTGATCTGCGCCGGGGCGAGGGTCACTTCGTGCTACCCTGCGGTGGTCTGGCAGTCAAAGGGGCGCAGAGCCCAGAGCACCGAAGCGATAGAAAGGAGATCCTGCCGTGAGAACCCTCGTTGCAGCAGTCCTTGCCCTGGGAGCCCTCGCTTCAGGGCGCGCCGAGGCCACGACCTATTACGTGGACCCAGAGAATGGCAGCATGTCTGGAGACGGCAGCGCCGCTGCTCCCTGGTCCACCCTCCAGGAGGTGCTGGATGGGAACCTGGTGGAGACCATGAGCTGGGATGAGCTCCCGTACGAGCCGGGGAGGACGCTGGTGGTGAAGAACCCTGGGGCGCCGGTGAAGGCGGGCGACACCCTGCGGCTCCTTTCGGGCTACCACGGCTCGGTGGAGATCATGGGGGCATACAACACTGAGGAGATCACCATCGAGGCCGAGCCCGGTCACAGCCCACAGGTGAGCTCGGTGCTGATACGTGGCGCGGCCGGGTGGATCATCCGTGGGCTCTCCATCAGCCCTGAGCATGCACCAGTGTACGGGGTGGGCACCATTGTGGCGGTGGAGAGCAGCGGCTGGCACGGTCCGACCCACGATGTGCTGGTGGAGGGGTGCGAGATCTTCTCGGTGGACGACTCGTCGGGGTGGAGCGCCGATGACTGGAACGACCTGGCTGCCAGCGCGGTGAGCGTGACCGGGGACCACGTTACCATTGCCGGCAACATCATCCGCAACGTGGATTTCGGCGTGAGCGTCACGGGGCGGTATGCGCTGGTGGAGCGCAATGTGATCGACGGCTTCGCAGGGGACGGCCTTCGGGGGCTCGGGGACTACGGGGTGTTTCAGTACAACACCGTCAAGAACTGCTACGCCGTGAACCAGAATCACGATGATGGCTTTCAGTCCTGGAGTGTCGGTCCAGGTGGTGAGGTGGGAGCGGGAGAGGTGGTGGGAGTGGTGCTGAGAGGTAACACCATCATAAACTACGAGGATCCCGCCCAGCCTTTCCGGGGCACCCTGCAGGGGATCGGCTGCTTCGACGGCTTCTTCACGGACTGGGTGATAGAGAACAATGTCATCATAACGGATCACTGGCACGGGATCACCCTCCTGGGGGCCCGCGGGGCTCGCATCGTCAACAACACTGTCATCGACTCCAACACCGTGGACCCGGGCCCCCCCTGGATCCGCATCGACGACCACAAGAGCGGTGAGCCCAGCGAGGGCTGCGTGATCCGCAACAACCTGGTCACCGCCCTTGTGACAGGAGAGGGGGTCGTCGAGGACCACAATATCATCGTCTCCATGGAGAGCCTCGGGGATCACTTCGTGGATTCGGGCAGCGGGGACCTGCGCCTGGTCCCCACGAGCCAGGCCGTGGACTCGGGCTCGCCCGACCTGGCGCCAGCGAGGGACCGAGACGAGGTCTTCCGGCCCCAAGGGGTTGCGGTGGATGTGGGTGCCTACGAGTGGTACGCGGGGGAGCCCTACGAGCCCACGGAGGACACGGACGGAGACGGTGTGGCCGACGAGGTGGACAACTGTCCCCAGACCCCCAACCCCCTGCAAGAGGATCTGGACAACGACGGGCTGGGGGATGCGTGCGACTCACCTGGGCCCGATGGAGGCAGCGCCGATGGGGGCGCGGGCGCAGATGCTGGTCCCGCCTCCAGCGGGCCCGGAGGCGGCTGCTCCTGTGCGGCGCGCTCCCATGGGGGGCGCTCTTTGGGGGGCGATCCCATGGGCCTGCTGCTGGGCCTGCTGCTGGGCCTGCTCCTTCGGGGGCGACGCCCCAGAGGGGGCTGGCAGAGCCAGAACGGGGGCCAACAGAGATGATGATGGTCACCCACTCGCAAGGCAGAGAGGCCGTGAGCATCAGCCGCTGGCTGACCCTGCCGCATGGGCGCCGGCTCTGCTGGGCAACGTGGGGAGATCCCGCTGGCGTACCGTGCTTTGTGCTCCATGGCTGGCCAGGGTCGCGGCTCGTGGGGGCCCTGCTCCACGACCTGTGCAGGCGCCGCGGGGTCCGGCTCCTGGCGCCGGATCGCCCCGGCTTCGGCCGGTCCGCTTTTCAGCCAGGTCGCCGGCTGCTCCACTGGCCGGGAGATCTCTCCGCGGTGGCCGATCACCTTGGCCTGGGGCGTTTCGCGGTGGTGGGCATCTCCAACGGCGGCCCCTACGCCCTGGCCTGTGGCGCGCGCCTGGGCGAGCGCATCAGGGGCCTCGCGGTCGTCAGCGGCATGGGGCCGGTCTCCCGGGAGGAGGCATTCCATGTGCTGGCCCCGCAGGTGCAGCTCGCCTTCCGTGTCAACAGGATCATGCCCGCGGCCTCGGAGCTGATCGTCTGGGCCATGGCCTTTGGAGCGCGGGTTTGGCCCCAGCTCATGGCCACGCAGATGCGGCTGGCAGCGCCGCCGCCAGACAGGGCAGTGTTGGATCGGCCGGAGGTCATCGACGCCCTCGGCGCAGAGTACGCGGAGGCCTTTCGACGGGGGGCTCACGGACCGAATCACGAGATAGGGATAATGCGCTCGCCGTGGGGATTCAACCTGTCGGAGGTGCGCTCGCAGGTGCAGCTCTTTCACGGCGAAGCGGACGCCAACGTGCCCGTGACCCTCGGCAGGCAGCTCGCCAACATGCTCCCGGTGGTGCGCCCACGGTTTGTCCCAGGGGCCGGCCATTACTGGTACGTGGATCACTTCCAACAGGTGCTCGACTCCATTGGTCTGTAGCGGAGCCTCGATCCGGGCTAGACTGCGGGTCAATGTTCACTGCTCACCGCGGGCCATCGACGGTGTCCATGCTCCTTTCCATGGCACTGTCTTTGGTCATGCCAGGTGG
>JAJRWW010000053.1 GCA_024276595.1 Myxococcota bacterium | reverse complement strand
GTTGTCGAGGTTGTCGCAGATCTCGGTGCCCCCGCCGGTCTCCTGGCAGGCGTACTCGCAACCGTCGGAGGGATCTCCGTTGTTGTCGTGGTGACCGGGGAAGCAGCCCACCCACACGCACTCTCCCAGCCCATCCCCATCCGTGTCCTGACATTCGGAGAGAGAGAAGGGGAAGTCACACACGGTCCCGCAGGCCCCGCAGTTGTTCGGATCGGCCGAGAGGTCGAAGCCGTTGTCGGCCACCCCGTCGCAGTCGTTGTCCAGGCCGTCGCACACCTCCTCGGTGGCCACGCAGGCGTCGGGGCTGGCATCGAAGGTGGCGTCCGAGGCCACCAGGACGTCCGCTCCCCCGTCCAGGAACTCCCAGTGTCCCCCGCCCCCCGTGTGGAACGTGGAGATCTCACAGCCCGCGAGCACGAGCGCCAGGCCCACCCCAGGCGCCACCCAACATGGCAGCGCCCGCCCAAGGGGCACCCGCCTAGCCGTTATGCGAAAAGGCCTCCGCCCCGCCCGCCGCCGCGCTCTGAAGAGCAGCCACAGCATCGCCAGCAGCCCCAGCAGGAGACCGGCGTCTCCTCCGCTGCTGCTGCAAGCGGTCCCTCCACCCCCACCCACCGTGAGATCCTCCCCTTCGCCCTCGCCCACCCAGTGCCCCTCTCCCGGCTCGCATATGGCGGAGACCCCCCCCTGGCCATCGCCAAACACCGCGCACCGGGCGTGGGCGGGACACTGGAGCCTGTCGCAGGGATCGTCGTGGCAGCTCCCCTCGGAGCACACCTGACCGGGAGCACAGGTCACCTCCAGACAGGGGTCCGCCACGCAGCTCCCAGAGTCGCAGACCTCTCCACCGGTGCATTCACCCTGGCACGGGTCCTCCACGCAGGCGCCGCTGGCGTCGCACACCTTGCCTTGATCGCACGTACAAATGGTCTCGCAGGAGGCGGAGCAGGAGCCTCCGTCACAGCTCCTGACGCAGTACTCCCAGATGGGGTCGCATTCTGCGACCAGGCAGGGGTCGTCCACGCAGGCGCCATCCACGCACGCCTGCCCGACCCCGCAGCCCTGGCAGGGATCCGGCTCGCACTCGTGGGTCACGCCGTTGCACACCTCGCCCTGGGGGCAGCTCCCGCCCAGGCCCGTGCAGCTCTCGTCCACGCAGATCCCAGTGTTGCACACCTCCCACGCCTCGCAGCTCACACCTTCGCACGGGTCCACGCACTGGTCGTCCACACAGACGTAGCCCTCGGGACAGGTGGTGCTTCCACATACCCCCTGGGGCGGCAGGCAGAGGTTGTAGATGGTCCCGCCCACGTCCGTCTCGACGCACACCAGCCCGCCGGAGCATGGGAACTCGCTGGAGGGATCACAGATGTTGCGACACTGGGCCCCGACGCAGTACCAGTCTGGGGGGCAGATGGCGTCGTTGTCGATCACATTGTCGCAGTCGTTGTCCAGACCGTCGCACACCTCGTCGGAGGGCAGCACGCCGCCCTGGCATATGATGCTCCCACCCACGCACAAGGTGAGCCCGGGCTCACACTCCCCGTCGGTGCTCCCGCAGGGCTGCCCCTCGGCGTCGGAGACCTCGTCGGGCTCGTCGATCTCTCCGTCGCAGTCGTCATCCTGGCCGTTGCACTCGCCGGGGAAGGGGCCCTCTCCTCCCACGCACACCTCCACCCCATTTTGGCACTCCAGCAGCCCGGGAGTACACCGCCCGAGGGCGTTGGAGCAGGGCTGACCCAAACCCGGGATGTTGTCATCCACCAGGCCGTTACAGTCGTTGTCCAGGCCGTCGCACATCTCTACCGCGGGGGTGACATACCCCGCACATTGGGTCCACGCGCCAGTCACGCAGTCACGCGTCCCGACCGCACACTCGCCGGAGCAGGTCCAGAGGCCACCGCTCTCGATGCAGCCCGTGGCCGGTCCCGAGCCGGGGGGATAGCACTGCTCGCTCAGGCTCTCATCCACATTCCCGTCGCAGTTGTTGTCCACTCCGTCGCAGATCTCTGCGGAGGGTCCCGTCTCCCCGAGGCACGGCCCCCAGTCGTTGGTGGGATCGTCGGCGGGCAGCGCCTGGCAGACCTCCACCCCGGCCGCGCACTGCCCCTCGCAGTCATAGCTCTGCGTGGCGCTGTTGTACACGCAGCCCGAGGGGAAGGAGTAGCAGCCCCTGGTGAGGCCGTCCACCACTCCGTCGCAGTTATCGTCGTAGCCGTTACACACCTCGGCGGTGGGCCCCACACCGTTTTGACAGACAATGCTGCCGCCCACGCAGGCGGTCAGACCGGGCTCACACAGCCCCAGGCTGTTGCCGCAGGGCTGGCCCACCGCAGGGTCATCCGCGCCGTCGGGCGTGGATGGATCGCTGTCATCGTCCACCCCGTTGCACAGCTCTGGCGGCGGATCGGAGCAGTTGAGCCCCTCGTCCACCAGGCCGTCGCAGTCGTTGTCCAGGCCGTCGCAGCCAAAGGTCACCTCGGCTCCATAGCCAAAGGCGGCCTCACCGCAAGGGTTGGCGGCGTTGGCAGTGGAGAAGAGGCACTCGGTGCCCAACCCGTCGGCAGAGCACTGCTTCACGCCAGCGCAGAAGCACTGGCCAAGCTGCCCGTTGTCGCAAGGATCTCCCACCTCGGGGAAGTCCTCATCGATCAGGCCGTCGCAGTCGTCGTCGCTGCCGTTGCACATCTCCGTACGGATGGATGAGGCGATGATCTGGGCCATTGCCGCCACCAGGTCGGCGTCATTGTCCGCCGGGATTGCGCCGCCGGTGCCCCCGGCCACGGCTATGTCGTTGCAGTTGAGGAACTCGTTGGGCGCCACCGCGAAGGCGATGACATAGGTCTGCACCTCGTACACGCAGTGACCCGACACGCAGCTCGAGCCGGGTGGGCAGCCAGTGCCGCAGGTGTGCTGCAGGTCCGGGACCGCCAGGAGCTGCGCCGCCGCCGTCACAGGGTCGCTATCGCAGCTCTCGGCGCCGTCAGTGAGCACGATGATGGAGTAGGGGCGACAGCCGCGCAGGGGGTCGTTGCCGATGTCGTTGTTGGCGAGCTGGTCGTACAGGTCGCTCAAGGAGCCCCCGATGGGCGTGCCGCCCACGGCTCGCAGCTCCGGATCCGGCTGGCTCTCCGGGGGCTGGCCTACCAGGTACCCAGGCTCCCCCGGGTCCGACTCGGCGTGGTCGATCCAGGAGGTGATGGCCGCCTCGGTGGAGGTGCCCACCGGAACCAGGATGTCGGCCCCGATGAGGGGCGCGCCAGTGATGGGATCGGTGCAGCCCGAATAGATCCCACCGGCATAGTTGATGCAGACGCGATCATGGGTCCCGGGAAGATCGTAGTCCGGGTACGGGCTCATCATGTCGCACAGGCGACACTGGTCCGCGCTGTCCCAGAGCCCGCCGTAGCCACCGCAGCCGCTCAGGTTGTTGGGGATCTCGTCGTGGCACATGCAGAAGTAGTTCTGGCCGCTGCCCTGCTGAAACCGCGCCAAGCCCCAGCGCACCTCCCCGTAGGCGTTGATGACCGTCTGGAGCGCCTCCTTGGCCATGAAGAGCCGGCTCGTGAGGCCCGCCACGTGCGGGTGCTCCACCGAGCCATCACCGTAGGTGTTCTGGGTTCCGTCCGGGGTCATGAGCATGGATCCCGAGGTGTCCACCAGCACGTAGATGGCAGGATCCAGCTCCTGGGCCAGGGCCCGCCCAGAGAGCCCGGGCCCCGAGGCCAACACCAGCCACGCTGCAACGGCTCCACCCGCAACGATCACTCTGTAAGCCGCAACACTGTTTCTGCTCATGTCATGCACTCCCTATTATCCTCACCCTTACAGAGTAGGCGCATTTGCAAGCCATAGTCCAGACCCAAATCCGCCGATGTGTCACCTCGGGCCGGATCCCCGACTCCCCTCACCGGCTCCCCTCTTCTTCTGCCGGGCGCCGTCGCCACGCGCCGCAAGGGTTTGGCGTCGACGCTCGAGGCGGTGGCCTGCACGATGGTGGCCCGGACGCGAAGGTCGCTGCCAAAGGCGACGATTTTTTGTAATCTGGACTGGCATTTCCAGTGAATGTGAATCAATAGGCCCTTGTCTGCGTCTCCCCCGGGGACGTCCACCGCATCACCCTCACCAAGGAGAAAACCAACATGCGCCATGCGACCCTCGCTCTGCTCACCTCCTCCCTGCTTCTGCTAGACCATTCAGCCGCTTCAGCGCGGAGCAGCCAAAAGGCTGGGTCCCGCACGGCCACCGCCCGCATCGACCGGAGGTGCCACGCCAAGCCGGCCAAGATCGTCATTCCAGCGGGCAAGCGCGCCTTTGGGTTCAAGCTAAAGCGCCTCACCCGCGGCACATGGTG
>JAJRWW010000602.1 GCA_024276595.1 Myxococcota bacterium | reverse complement strand
TGCGGTGCTCCATCGCCTGGCCGAGCCCCTCGCGCGGCTGAGGCGCCTGTACCGGGCAAAGGCCGTCTCCAGACCGGACCTGGACAGGGTGGAGATCCCCTACGTCAAGGCGCGAGAGGAGCTACGGGCCGCCAGGGCAGTGATCCAACGGGCCAGGGGCGAGCTGGGTGTGGCCTACTCCAAGCTCAAGGACACAAAGCTGACCGCGCCCTTCGACGGCTTCGTCGTGCGGCGCCTGGCAGACCCCGGTGAGGCGGCGCGCCCCTTCCCGCCCACCGTGGTCCTGGTCATCACCCGCAACGATCCGCTGTACGCCCAGGCAGAGCTCAACGAGGGAGACGTTGGGAGGGTCGCAAGGGGCCAGAAGGTCTCCGTGAGCTGTGACGCCTTCCCCCAGCTCCCGGCCATGGAGGGAGTGCTCGAAGAGATAATCCCCTATGTCAACCCGATGACCCGTACGGTGACCATCCGCGTGCGCGTGGGTAACAGCGCCGGCCGGCTCATGCCCGGCATGTCCGCCACCCTGAGGCTGGCACTGGAGCCCCGACGCCTGCTGGCGGTGCCCCGAAGCGCAATCGCCACCGAGCCCCTCGACAGCCGCGTGTCGGTCTTTGTGCTGGAGGGCGAGGGCCTGGTGCGGGAGAGGACCCTGCGCTTTGGCCGCTCCCAGGGAGAGTGGGTGGAGGCTCTAAGTGGTCTCAAGGCCGGGGATCGCGTCGTGGTCAAGGGACACCAGCGCCTCTTCGACCGCTCCCGGGTGCGGGTGGTCTCCCATACCCCAGGCGTCCGCGCCAGCGCCCCAGGTCGGCCCAGGCCCACTCCCCTCCCTACCCCCGGGGGTGGCAAATGAGCGCGCTGCGGTTCCTCGTCCGGCGGCCGGTGCTGGTGCTCATGGTCTTTGGAGCGGCCGTGATCTTTGGAGCGTACTCGCTGCGACGGCTCCCGGTGGACCAGTTCCCCAAGATAGAGCCGCCGATGATCACCGTGATCACGGCATACCCGGGCGCAGGCGCCGAGGACGTGGAGCGGAAGGTGACAAACCTGCTGGAGCGCACCTTCACCTCCCTGCCAGGCCTGAGCTCCATGGAGTCCACCTCCAAGGAGAACATCTCGCTCATCACCTTGAAGATGAGCTACGGCGCCGACCTGGAGGCGGCGGTGAACGAGCTGAGGCAGATGCTGGACTTCGTGAAGAAGGACCTCCCATCGGACTCCATGCACCCCTGGATCTTCAAGTTCTCCACCTCGCTTCTGCCGGTGATGATCCTGGCGGTGAAGGCGGACCGGGGGGAGCTGCGCGCCTACCGGAAGATCGTCCGCGAGCGCCTGGTACCGGCCATCGAGCGCATCGACGGGGTGGGCTCGTGCATGATGCTCAACGCCCCCCGCCGGCAGGTGCTGGTGGAGGTGAACCGCAAGCGCATGCAGGACCGGGACATCTCCCTCTTTAGCCTGATCCGGATCCTCCGCGCCCAGAACCTCTCGGTGCCCGCGGGCCGCATGGCCCTGGGCGAGCTGGACCTGCCAGTAACTGTGCCCGGCGCCTTTGGGAGCCTGGACCAGATACGGAACACGCTGGTGTCCATCTCCTCGGCCAGGCCCCTGGCCGGGCCGAGCCGTCCAGGGCTGCCGGACCCGCTGTACTTGGCCACCGGCCAGGTGCTCCTCAAGGACATCGCCCAGGTGAAGCTGACCACCACCGACCGGCAGTCCATGGCCCGCTTCGGCTCCCGGGAGGCCATCTGGATCATGGTCTTCCGTCGGTCCGGGGCCAACACCGTCCAGGTGGTAGACAGCATCCGCGCCCGGCTGCCATCCCTCGGCAAGCGCCTCCCTCCGGAGCTTTCGGTGGTGGCTATCCTGGACGGCTCGGAGCTCATCCGCGCCACGGTGAGAAACCTGAGCTCCACCGTCATGGTTGGGGGCGTCCTGGTGCTGCTGGTCATCCTGGTCTTCCTGCGGAGGCTGCGCCCGAGCCTCGTGGTGGCCCTCACCATCCCCACGTCGGTGGTGGCCGTCTTTGCCGGCATGTACCTCATGGGCTACACCCTCAACTCCATCAGTCTCATGGCGATCGCCCTGGCGGTGGGGATGGTGGTGGACGCGGCGATAGTGGTGCTGGAGGCCATCACCCGCAGGGTGGAGGAGGGAGAGGCCCCCGAGGAGGCGGCGGTGAACGGCACCGCCGAGGTCGCGGGCGCCGTGCTGGCCTCCACCCTGACCACGGTGGTCATCTTCGCCCCCCTCGCCTTTCTCCACGGCTTCATCGGGGTGATGCTCAGCGAGCTCGCCTTCGTCATGGTCTTCACCTTGAGCGCCTCGTTGGTGACCGCGCTGGTGCTCACGCCCACCCTCGCGGCGCGTCTCATCCGCCCCTCGAGCGCCGCCGCCCACTCCGGGCTACGGCGCGTCGGACACGCCATGGAGCGGGGCTTTGCCGCGGTGGAGCGGGGCTACGGCTGGCTGCTTGCGCGGGCCCTTCGCTGGCGCCTGACGGTGCTCCTGGCGGCAATGGCCATCGCGGGGCTCACGGCCCTGGCGGCAACCCGCACAGGGGTGGACTTCGTGCTGGACGACGACTACGGATTCATCCAGATCACGGTGGAGCTCCCGGAGGGCACCAGCCTGACCCGCACCACCGCCGTGGCCGACGACATCGCGGCCAGGCTGCGCAGCTACCCGGAGGTGATCACGACCTTCTACATGGCGGGCACCTCCGAGGCCGCGGTGCTGGCCACCTCCGGGGGCAAGGAGGCATCCAACGTCTTCAACCTCTTCACGCGGCTGCTGCCCAAGGAGCAGCGGGCTGCCAGCGAGGGCGACGTGGTGGATCGCATCCGCCCCTACATCAAGCAGCGCTACCCCAGGGCAGTGCTCCAGTTCAGGACCGGCAACCCCGTGGGCCAGGCCCTGGGGGGCGCGGCCAAGCCCATCGTCATCAACATCAAGGGCAGCAACATGGGCGACCTGAGGCGGGCCGCCCGGCAGGTGGAGGCCGCCCTCAAGGCCGTGCCAGGAACCAAGGACGTCGCCGCCGAGCTGGTCGGCACCCGGCCAGACTACCGGGTCATGGTGGACCGCAAACGCGCCGCTCGCATGGGCCTCTCTTCCTACGCCATCGGCGGCACCCTGCGGGCGGCCCTGCACGGCTGGAAGATCGCCGACTACCGCGCCGGGGACACTCCCATGGACCTGGTGATCCGGCTGCGCCCGGAGGACCGGGACAGCCCCCAGGACCTGGAGCTCCTGCAGGTCCCCAACCTGGTGGTGAAGCACACGCAGATGGGGGGAGCCACCGTCCACGGCGGCTACATGAAGCTCCCGCTGGGGAACTTCGCCCGGGTTGTCCGGGGGAGGAGCCCCATCGAGATCCGCCACATGGACAAGGATCGGGTGGTGCGGGTGGGTGCGGGCTACCGGGGCCGCCCCCTGGGCGACGTGGTGCGCGACATCGACGCAGCCCTGGCCGGCCTCGACCTGCCCAGGGGGGTGCTCCTGGAGCAGGGCTCGGAGGTGAGGCGCCAGAGGGAGGCCCTGGCCGACCTGAAGACGGTGCTACTGTTCTCCTTGCTGCTGGTCTACATGGTAATGGCCGCCCAGTTCGAGTCCCTCCTGGACCCCCTGCTCATAATGCTCAGCGTCCCCTTCGCAGTCACCGGGGTGGTCCTGGCCTTTCTGGTCACCGGGACCCGGCTCTCCATACCGGCCTTCACCGGCCTCATCGTGCTGGTGGGGATAGTCGTCAACAACGCCATCGTGCTCATCGACTGCATCAACCAGCTCCGGAGGGAGGGGACGGCGCTCCATGCGGCCATCGCCGCCGCCGGGGAGCGACGCCTGCGGCCCGTGCTCATGACCGCCTCCACCACCATCATGGGGATGCTGCCCTTGGCCCTCACCACCAAGGAGGGAGCCTTCCTCTGGGCCCCCATGGGCCAGGCCGTGGTGGGCGGGCTCCTGGTGTCCACCCTCATCACGCTCGTGGTGATCCCTGTGATGTACTCCCTGAGCGAGCCCATCCGGGCCCGCGGCCCACGCGTGGCTGCCAGCAGAGCGGCGGCGACCAGAGCCACCCCCGGCGCCGACACCCCCACGCCGCCCTGAGCCACCCCCACGCCGCCCCGAGCCACCCCCACGCCGCCCTGAGCCACCCCCACGCCGCCCCGAGCCACCCCCACGCCGCCCCGAGCCGCTGCCCCGCAACGCTCTGGTCAGAAGGTCCATTTCGTACTATCAACACGGTGAAGGACATCACTGGCCATGACCACCGGATCCCTCAGTGGCACCACCCTCGCTGACAGGTTCGAGCTCAAGGAGCTCCTCGGCGCCGGAGCAACCGGCGAGGTCTACCTGGCCGAGCACGAGACAATCGGCATGAGCTACGCCGTGAAGGTGCTCAGGGGGCACCTGGCAGACGACGAGCAGGCCATGGCGCGCTTCAAGCGGGAGGCCTTCGCGGCCAGCCGCCTGGACCACCCCAACGCGGTGCAGGTGTTCGACTTCGGGCGCACCGAGGAGGGGCTCTCCTACCTGGTCATGGAGTACGTGAACGGCCCCACCCTCGTGGAGATCATCGCCGAGGCCGCGCCCAAGCCCATCCGACGGCGACGCGCCCTGCGCCTCCTGGTCCAGGTGGCGCAAGGCCTCAGGGCGGCCCACAAGGCCCACATCGTTCACCGGGATCTGAACCCCAGCAACGTGCGGGTGGTCACCCACCGGGGCGACTCGGAGCGCCCGAAGATCCTCGACTTCGGCCTGGCCAAGGTGCTGGCAGACTCGGACTCTCCGCTCACCACCACGGGCGAGCCCTTTGGCACCCCGCGCTACATGTCCCCTGAGCAGGTTCGGGGCGAGCCGGTGGATCACCGCGCGGACATCTACGCGCTGGGACTGCTGGCCTTCGAGCTGTGCACCGGCCGGCCGCCATTCACCCAGGAGCAGACCGAGCAGCTCTTGCGGGCCCAGGAGAGTGAGCCGCCCCCCAAGCCCTCCAGCCTGCTGCCCATCGACATCCCGCCGCTCCCCCCGAAGCTGGAGGATGTCATCCTCAAGTGTCTGGCCAAGGACAGGGAAAGTAGGCCTTCGGCGGTGGACGAGGTCCTCGAGACCCTCGAAGATCTCCTCGAGGCCGAGCCGCAGCCCCGGGCCGTGCCAGTGGACGTGGCCAAGGTGCTGGAGACCGACAAGCCGGGCTCGAGCTGGAGGACCAGCGGCCCATCCTGGACCCCGGGAGACTTCGCCCCCACCATACCCATGACCGGCAACACCCTGGAGTCGCCGGCCATGCACCCGGGTGACCCTGCCTACAGAATCTGGTACTGGGGCCAGGCCCTGAAGCTGGCGGTATCCATCGCCGAGCGCCTCCTGGTGGATGAGCTGGCCCCCGAGACCCTCGCCAAGAGGCTGGCCAAGCTCCGCGAAGCCGAGGACCGCACCGTGGGCGCCGAGGCCGACGCCGCGGTGGTGGAGGCACAGCTCGACGACCTGGAGAAGGACCTGCAGAAGCAGGCGTACGCCCTCAAGAGTGACATCGTGAGCAAGTCCATGACCCTCGACAGCCTCACGGACGAGGTGAGAGAGGGCGACCCAGAGCGCGAGGAGCTGCACGAGCAGATCCACGACCTGGAGGTGCAGCTCGCCCGCCTCCGCCGGGACGTCCAGCAGCGCCAGGCGACCCTGGAGGATCGGCTGGCCGACCGGCGGCGCATGCTGGACGTGATGCGCAGGACCCAGATGGAGCGCGAGGTGGCCCTGCTCAACGACCTGGACGAGGCTCGACCAGAGCCCTGCCCCTTCTTCTATGAGCGCACCTACGCCAAGGTGGCGGAGATGCTCCAGGCGCTGAAGATCTCCGACAGCG
>JAJRWW010000601.1 GCA_024276595.1 Myxococcota bacterium | reverse complement strand
TGATCTGCCTCACGTCCGCGCCGCCCGGAAAGGCGTAGGAGCCCGCAGGGCCGTAGCCGTACACGGTCAAGCCAACGGGGGCCGAGGCGGTGATTCGGTGCACGCCATCTTCAACCTGGCACCTGAGCACCTCGTAGGAGACCCCCTCGACCTCGCCTGCGACGTTCACGCTGCAGGCGGTCCCCAGCTCGCCGGGCACCTGCATCCCGTCCATGGTCACGGATGTGCCCTCGGGCCGCACGATCACGGCGTAGTCTTCATCAAAGGTCTGCACGACGAGGAAGATGTAGCGGTCTCTGAACTGCTCCACTGGCGAAAACAGGGTCATGGCTGGATCCCCGATGACCGCGCTGGTGCCGTCCTGGCTCAGCAGGTACTGCGCGAGCTGCACCGGCCTGCTGGCGGTCAGGACGAAGTCTCCAAAGGCGTCGAAGGCGTACCACTGGCCCGACTGCAGGTCGATGGTCTGCCCGTTTACCACGACCTCGGTGTCGTCGTAGTCGGCCAGCACCCGCCAGAGATCCGGCTCGCTACCGCCGCGGTATGGGCTGTGGGAGCCCACGAAGCTCTGGCCCAGGGCGCTCGTGGGCAGCATCTGGTCCTCCATGTGATCGCAGCAGCACCCACCTGCGCCGCCCAGGCTGGAGACATTGATACACTCATTGCCCGCAAAGACCGCAACTGGCGCGTCCGCCTCCACGAGGGTGCCTGTAAAGTCCGTCAGACCGTTTTGCATGCAGTCGAGCTGGCCCTGACCCGGCGGGCAGTGGGCCTCCAGGTTCAGCACGTCGAAGGCTCCCAGGGTGATGTCGAGGACAGAGCCAGCGGGGGTGAAGTCGGCAACCGGCCCCCCGGGTGCGATGTCCGCCGAGAGGGTTATGGTCACGTGGGTCTCGGCCTGGGTGCCCACGATGGTCAGAAAGGAGTAGTTGGTCGACTCGGGGTTCAGCGGGTTCGCGGCCACGCCGATGCCCGGGTAGCCCATGGCCCAGTAGCGGACGTCCAGCGCGCTCTGGGGGATCAGGATGGAGGCGTCGTTTGAGAACATCTGGTACGAGGGGTTGAACTGGTAGGCCACGATGGGCCCTGTGGAGGTGATGCGGAAGGCGTGGGAGGTGAGGGCAGTGCCGGTGCCGTCGTTTTGGTTCAGCACCGAGCCGTCCACCTCCCTCTGGGGCAGATCGATCTGCACGAGATCCCCGGGGCTCACCGCCTGCTCCACGACCACGGCCAGGTCCAGGGGCTCCCCTGGCTCTGCCTGGTTGATCTCCACCGTGACCATGACGGCGAAGTCGTTGAGGTTGGTCACCACGGCGGAGAGCTGCTCTCCGCTGGCGTCCGGGTTCATGGCGTCCGTTCCGTACCAGTTGTCGAGATCCACGGCCCAGAACTCGCAGCCCTCGTTGCTGCGGCTGAGCATCTGCGGGTCGCAGAGCGACATGCAGGTACCCAGCCGGCAGCCCTCGCCATCGTCGCACTGGTGGTCGGCCAGCAGGTCGCCGCCCTCACACCTGAGCACCTGCCGTGGATCCTCCAGGTCGCAGTACAAGGAGCCCTCCACACAGGCGACGCAGCCCTCGCCGTCCACGCAGGCCTCCTCGCAGGGAGTGGAGGTCCACCCGGTGCCGTCGGCGTTGCAGCGCTCCTCGCTGGATCCACTGCAGCGCACATCCCCGGGCGGGCAGGTGTTGAAGTTCACGTTGCTGTTTTGGTTCTCACCGCCAGTGGCGTGCACCTTGCAACCCGCGCTGGCGGTGAGGGCCAGGGCCGCGGCGATCACAGCGGAGCAGGTCATGGGACCAAGGGAGGTCCACACCGGTCCTCCCGAGTGCGAGGAAATCTGCTTCAGTCTATTCATACCAGGGCTCCTGGCCAAAAAAGGGCAGATGGCGGCAGAGACCACCAGATTGTAGGCACCACTACAATGCAAGGTCAAGGGGCGGGATCATCGTGTGTCGCAAGCCTTGCCTGGCTCGGCTGGATCGCGCTATCATGTAGAGCATACATATTGGCGAGGAGCTGGGAGAATGAGTGAACGCGAGATGCGGCGCATCTTGAGCGACGTTATTGCCGACATCGAGGCCGGCAGGGTCCGGCCCAGGCGCGGGCTGAGGCGGATCGGCGCCTTTATTGGAGGAGGCGCCATTGCCGCAACCCTGGCCCTCACGGGCTGCGACCCCGACGCGGCCCCTGCCTACGGGGTTCCGGACTCTACCGTCGTGCAGTCCGACGGCGACGTGGACGTGGGTCCCATTGCGGAGTACGCCGGGCCGCCCATGGACGCCGGGCTCGACTCGGGGCCGCTGGTGGACTACGGCGTCCCGGACCTGGACGCCGGGCAGTGATGGCACCTCACATTGGCCAGCACGAAGGCGGCATCTGTCCTGCGCGTCCAGAGGCGCACCGGCCCCTTCACGTTGAGCGACAGGGCTGGGTCTTGGTTGATCCGGGTGTGGAGCTCAAGAGCCGGTCTTGAAGGTGTGGCGAGCCACCATGCGTTTTAGCATCTCCACTATCCCCAGCACCAGGATGGTGGTCGCCTCGAGGGACAGGTGCGCCTCTGTGTTGCGGTCGAAGTAGATGGACAGCTTGGACTCGAAGGGCCCCTCGGCCTCCCAGTGGCACACGAGCAGGAACACATGGGGCATGGGGCGCAGCTCCACCGACAGGTCTGCCGCGAAGCCGTGGTCCACCGGTCGAGCCGAGAGCAGGTCCAGCAGGTCTCGCACCAGGTCCGGCTGCTCATCCAGCAGGCGGCGCAGCTCCCCCTCGCCGCGGTGGGTGAAGTAGGCGGAGCGGGACATGCCCTGGCCCAGCTCGTCGTACTTGATCCACTCCCTGGTGCGCTCCCTGCTCTTCCCCGCAGGTGGAGGGGATGCCGCGTGGATCACGTAGTCGAGCAGCGGAATGAGCACCCAGAAGTTGGCGTGACATTGGGAGCGAAGCCTCCCGGTGGAGTCGATGGTGAACTCCCTGCCCAGACACAGCAGCACCAGCTCCTCACCCTGCATTCGTCCCCCCACCGCGTCTGCCACCCCTGCCAGGTCCACCGACCCCATGGCCTCCCGCAGCTCCAGGAGCGTCCCCTCCTCTCCTTCGTGGAAGGGTCCATTCGCTGTGGCGAGATCCTCCAGGCGAGAGATGTCCAAGGATTCTGGATTCAGGTGGGGGCAGTCGGCGGGCCTGCGCAGCCCCTGTGCGACCTGGTTGGCAAAGGCCAGGCAGGTGGGCAGGCGGCACTCGCGGCAGTTGGTGCGTGGGAGGCGCTTGAGGATCTCCAGGACGTTCAGGCGCGATCTGCTCATCGGTAGATTGGGGGTGAGCCAGGGGTGCTGGAAAGCTCGGCCTGGCAGGGTTGAGCCACAGCTCCAGAGAACACTATGCTACTTAGTCGGGAGCAGCTTGGGGGTCAAGGAAAGGATCCCTGGCCGGTGAGGATTCCTCAAACAGCCAGGAGCACGCTACTGGATCAGTGGGAGCGGTTGCGTCGGCGGAGAAGGCCGAGCAATGCCAGCAGCAGCGCTGCCATGGGCGCAGGAGGTGCGGTGGCGCCGCCTCCGGCGGCGTTGCAGGCCATGGACGTGGTGATCTCGCCACCGTCCATGGGTGCCCCTTCGGGGTCGGCCTCATCCGTTCCTTCAACGGAGCCTTCGTCCTCCCCAGGCCCGCCGCCCCCATAGCCCGGCACCAGGGTCAGACGGATTGCGTCCACCACCAGCCGGGTGTCGGTCCAGCCCGGCTCCCCGGTGAGGTCCTCCAGGCGGATCCCCTGGTCGGGACCGGCGACGAAGTCGAACTCGCCGATGGCGACCCAGCCGTCGCCGCTGGTCTGGTCCACAACCGCCGTGGTGGTGGTGGACATGTGGGTGACCTGGTACCTAGCCTGCTCCGACTCAGCCCACCCTGCGGGCATGTAGGCCTCGATCAGGTAGCGCCCGGCCTGCTGAAAGCTCAACGACCACTCAACGAAGTTGTAGACCTGCGATGAGACGGTGTTCGTCCACACCATTGAGCCCCCGTAGCCCTCGGGCTCGGTGCGCCAGTACTGCATGTCCCCGCCCCACTCCAGGCAGGGCTCGGTCTCATCCACCACCCTGCCGGTGGGCGGGACAGCTTCGCAGCCCGAGGGATCTGCGACAGGGGTCACCCTTAGCCCGTCCACCACCAGGCGCGTGTTGGTGTAGCCCGGCTCCCCGGTGAGGTCCTCCAGGCGGACAAACTGCCCCTGTCCAGAGGAGAACTCGAAGACGCCCACCTCTGTCCAGCCGTCCGTCTCGGTCTGGTCCACCACCACGACGCTCGTCTCGCCACCATGGGTGACCTGGTACCTGGCCTGCTCCGACTCAGCCCAGGCTGCGTCAGTGTACACCTCCACCCGGTACCAGCCCGCCTGATCAAAGCCCAGGTTCCAGCGCACGTAGTTGTACACCTGGGTGGAGACGGTGTGAGTCCAGGCCAGGGAGCCCCCGTATCCGGCAGCCTCCCTGCGCCAGTACTGCATGTCTCCGCCCCACTCCAGGCATGTCTCCGTGTCATCGATGGTTCGGCCGGCAGCGGGCACGTTCTCACACACCGGGCAGTCCCCGGGGCAGGTCTGCGGGGTCTCACCCTGGTCACAGGTGCCGTCGCCGCACTGGCCGGCTGCGCCGCCCCCCCAGGTGAGCGCCTGGAGATCCGCCAGGGTGCCGTTGAACTTGTTTCTGTCCACACCCCCCGAGATCCCTGCCACAGAGCCGCTGTCGGTGTACTGGTGAAACTCCCAGTCCGTCCAGCCGGTGGGCATTCGCGGGCAGCTCACATAGTAGTGGGCCACCCACAGCGGATATGCCGCGAAGCTGGATGAGCTCACATAGGAGGACCACAGGCCCGGGCTGGTGTAGATAATGGGGGTCACGCCCAGCACCGCCTCGACGCGGTCGATCCAGGCCTGGAGAGCGGCGGCAACGGCCGACTTCGAGAGGCCGCTGGAGGTCTCCACGTCCACCACCGGCGGGAGGTCTCCCTCGCCCATGACGCCGCCGACCTGGGAGATCAGCAGGTCTGCCTGGGCCACGGGGTCCTGGCTCGGCCGAAAGAACTGGTACGCGCCCCGAATGACGCCCACTCGCTGGGCCTCGGACCAGTTGGTG
>JAJRWW010000600.1 GCA_024276595.1 Myxococcota bacterium | reverse complement strand
CCTGGCCTGGGAGGCCTTCTTGCTCGCCTGCTTCATGCACTTTTTGAAGGCACTGCACTCCTTCTTGGCGGAGCACTTGATCTGCTCCTTGGCGAACTCGGAGTCGCTGTGCTTCTTGCAGCTCTCGACAAAGGCCTCCTCGGTGAGGGGCATCTTCTTGCACTCCTTGTACCGCTTGTAAAGGAGCTTGCAGCTCGGCTTGGAGCTGCATCCGGCGACCATGGTGGAGAGCCCAAAGACCACCGCCAGACCAGCCAGCATCACGATGTTTCTACGCATTCTCTGTCCTCCTGCATTGGAGTAAGTGTCCCAGACGTCGAGCCGCGAGGCCCGGAGCGCTGCCACCGCAAGTAGACCACGGCGACCAGCACACCGCTGGGTCTATATCAGAATCACTCCACAGAGACAAGCTGTCGGGCGAGATAGTTACGCACAGCGTCAAAACATGCTCGCGCACGGTGGTACCCGCTCTTGCAAAGGCCAATCGGTGCTGTGATTGACAAGCCCCGAACCGGGCTGATACTCACTGTGGGGGCGCAACTGTTGCAGCGCCAAGGGTCGTCCACGTGAAGCTCCATCTCATCGGCATCTGCGGCACGGGGATGGGTTCAATCGCAGGTCTGCTCCAACTGGCCGGGCACGAGGTGGCCGGAAGCGACTCAGGCGTGTACCCACCCATGTCCACCCAGCTCTCCGACCTTGGGGTCGTGGTGTGGGAGGGCTACCGGGCCGAGAACCTGGACTGGGGTCCAGACAAGGTGGTCGTGGGAAATGTCTGCCGCTCCGACCACGTGGAGGTGCTGGCAGCCCAGGAGCGTGGCATCCCCCTCACGTCCTTTCCAGAGGTGCTAGAGGAGCTTTTCCTCGCCGACCGTCACCCTGTTGTGGTGGCTGGCACCCACGGGAAGACCACCTGCACTGCGCTGCTCTCCTGGCTCCTCTGCAGCGCCGGCCAGGACCCATCCTTCCTGGTTGGCGGGATCCCCAACAACTTCGAACGAGGATTCTGGCTGGGCAAGGGAGAGCACTTCGTGGTGGAGGGGGACGAGTACGACACCGCCTTCTTCGACAAGGAGCCCAAGTTCCTCCACTACCGTCCGCGTACCGTGCTGCTGACAGGAGTCGAGTTCGATCACGCCGACATCTTCGAGGACCTGGACGCCGTGCGCGCGGCCTTCGCAAAGCTCATCAGCCTGATCCCGAGCGATGGGCGCCTGCTGGTGTGGAGCGGATCCCAGGTGGCCATGGACCTGGCCAGCCAGGCCGCCTGCCCGGTGGAGACCTACGCCCTGGAGGGAGACTCTCCCTCCGAGGCCCCCTCCTGGCAAGCTCGGCTCCTGGCCACCACCCAGCACGGATCCGAGGTGGAGATCCTGCGTGAGGGGTCTGGGGTGGCCGTGCTGTGGACCACCATGCTGGGAGATCACAACCTGCGGAACCTGCTGGGGTGCTTCGCGGTGGCGGCGTCGCTGGGCGCAACGACACCGGCCCTTGTGAAAGGCACCAGCCTCTTCCAGGGAGTGAAGCGGCGGCAGCAGGTGAGGGGCGTGGCCATGGGGGTGACGGTCATCGACGACTTCGCCCACCACCCCACCGCCGTCCGAGAGACCCTGGCCGGCCTCCGGAGAGCCTATGACCGCGGCCGCCTGTACGCGGTCTATGAGCCCCGGAGCGCCACGAGCCGCAGAGCCGTCTTCCAGCACGAGTACGCCTCGGCCTTCTCCTCCGCGGACGAGGTCGTGCTGGGCCGCCCCCACGACCAGAGTGCCATCCCCAGGGAGGAGCGCCTGGACGCAGAGAGCCTCGTTGCGGAGCTCCGCCACCGCGGACTGGAGGCGCACCTCTTCCCGGACACGGCAAAGATCGTGGCGCACCTGGCGGCGAGGGTTCGCCCGGGGGACTGCGTCACGATCATGTCCAGCGGCTCCTTCGACGGGCTCCACCGCGCGCTGCTCGAACGTATCGGGGACGCCGTCATGCCGGCTGAGCCAGATGACCTGCTGGGGCTGATCCGGCTGCTGGAGGAGGTTGAGCTGGAGGTGCCCGACCTGGCCGACCACTTGCACGAGTACATCGTGCTGCGCAGTGGACGAAAGATCGCCGGCTGCATTGGCGTGGAGCTCCACGGTCAGGTGGCCCTGCTCAAGGACCTGGCCCTCTTGCCTGAGCGAAGGGGAGAGGGGCTCTCCTGGCTCCTGGCGGAGGCCGGGGTGCGCGCCGCCGCACGAAGGGGCGTCAAGGCGCTGTACATGTTCGGCGTGCCGGAGACCCTCAAGACGGGGCAGATGCTGGGCTTCGCTGTGGTGGAATGCACGGACATGGACGAGGATGTGAGGCGCTCCCGAACGGTCTCCAGGGCCTGGTACAGCAAGGGGACCTGCCTGCGCCTGGACCTGGAGCCCACACCAGAGCCCCGGCGCCGGAGGCGCTGAGCCGCCCCCGCGGTGTGCCCGTCATCGCCCAGCCATGCGACGGCGCCGCAGCCGTCTCCCCGCATACCGGCGCTGCAGCGGACGCTCTCCCACCCGCAGCCCGGACAGGTGGAAGTGATTGCGGTGCTGATGGTTCGAGTCGGGGGTTAGCACCTGAAACAGCAGGCCGCTGTACTCCAGAGCACAGGCCATGCGCCGCAGCACCCTGCCCTTTGGGTCGGTGACCCCGCCCAGGCAGTCCCCTGGACCGCCTCGGGCCCTGACCCAATCCTTGAGCACGTTGGCCGAAAAGCCACCGGGGCCGCGGACCTCGAAGATGTCCGCGGCGAGCCCGTTGGCGTGGCGGCTGAGCCGGCCCGTGCCGCTCACGTACCGGTAGCTGTAGAAGGCGGAGTAGCGCAGCTCGTCCACCCCCACCCGCCGGATGATCGGAGCGATACGGTGGAGAAGAAGCGCAAAGCCGCAGTCCATCAGGGCTGGCGGATGGCCCCACATGGGAGTTAGCTTGAGCCCGTTGATGGGGCCTGTAATCACCACGGGGGTGACCAGCCCGCGATGGGGGCTCGCCCTGCGGAAGGGGACCCCGAGCCTGGCGAGCCTGGCCAGGCACAGGGACGGATCCAGGTGCTTCGCTCGACCCCTCCGCGGGCGCATGTCCTCTGCCGGCTCCCAGGCCGGGGTGGGTCTCGGAGACATGGAGATGCTGTGACCCTGGTGATGAACCACCCGCTGGCCATGGGGGGGCAGCCAGGCAAGACCTCCGCGCTCCATGCCGCCCGGGGCTGCGTCCAGAGGGGAGTGAGCCCCATGCCTGGCGCCGCCAGCCCGATTCCGTGCCCGAGCAGGCGCTCGTGCGGCCACGCGAGCAGGCCTTCGTCGGGCTCTATCCCGCCGGGCTCTATCCCGTCGGGCTCTACCCCGCAGGGATCTACCCCGCAGGGATCTACCCCGTAGGGATCTACCCCTTACCCTGCGTGTGGCTCGCTGCCGCGTAGAGCCTGGCCTCGGGCCCCGCTCCGAGCGGGGCATGGGGCCGATCTCCACGTGGACGCCTCCCCTGGCAGGATCCCGGCTCCTTCCCCGTGGGGGCCGCGGGTAGCGCACAGAGCGCATCCCGCCCGTTGGCGTGGAGCCGAGCTCCTTGGCCCTTACAGCGGCAGTGCGCGGGTAGAGCACCGACCGCGTGATCCACGCTGGGGGCAGGCGACCCAGGGCTCCGTCCGAGACAGAGCCTCCGAGCAGAATGAGAGCGGTCATTGCAGCAGGTAGCATAAGTAGGATTATATCCTACATTGCCATACATCGCAAGGGTGCCGAGACGGATTATCCCGAACGTTCCCTCAGCCAGTGCTTGACGCGCCGGCCGCATTACATAATATTGCGACGAAATTGAGCGCAACGCGCAGTGAGAGTAATGGCTAGAGACGATCATATCGAAATGGAAGGCAAGGTCATCGAGGTCATGGCGGGCGGCCTGTTCAAGGTCGAGACCGACGACGGCCTCGAGGTGCTGGCGCACCTGGCTGGCAAGATGCGCCGCTACCGCATTCGCGTGGTCCTGGGGGACCGCGTGACCGTGGCGGTCACTCCCTACGATCCCACGCGCGGCCGGATCATCTACCGCCCCCGCTAGCCGCCGTCTCCACCTCGGCCTCTCGAGCCCCGGCCCTGCACCAGGCACCCAGGCTCCAGCGAGCCGGGCTCCCAAAGCCGGGCCCTGTCTCCTCCAATGCGCCTGTGGAGCGCCGGTGGACGCCTGCGGCGCGCCCGGCGACGAGAGCGCCATGGACGCGGGGCCGCTTCGCACGTACAGTCCCATGGTGCCAAGGCTCCACAAAGACAGAGCCCACCTGCTGCTCCTCGCACTGCTGGTGGCGCTGGGCGCGTGGCTCCGGCTGCGCGGCCTGACCACCTTCGGTCTCTGGTTCGACGAGTGGATAACCGTGGAGCAGTCCACTCGCCACACACTGTTAGAGGCCATCACCGCCTCGGGCACCCACCCCCCCCTGCTGCGCCTGCTCGTCCGTGCATCGGTCGCCCTGCTCCCCTCCTCCCAGGATCCGGCCGCGCTCGACCTGGCGGTGCGCCTGCCATCGGCCCTGCTCGGGGTGGCCTCCATACCATTCGTGTTTCTCTTTGCGCGCAGGTGGGCCGGGGGGAGCGGCGCCGTGGGCCTGGCCGCCGCCGGCCTGCTCGCGCTGAGCCCCTATGGCATCTACTACGCCCAGGAGGCCCGCTACTACGCGGGCATGGTGCTCTTCGCCGCCTGGGCCCTGCACGGGCTCGCGCTGCTCCTGGATCGCCCTCGCTCCCCCTGGCGCCACGCCTACCTTGCGGCCCCCCTGACCCTCGGCCTCCTGAATCACCACCTGTTCGGCATGCTGTTTCTGCTCACCTTCGCCGTGGCGGCGCCACAGATCCTTCGGGACCTGAGACACCGATGGTTCCTGGCTTCGCCCTGGGTTGTCTCCGGGCTGCTGATACTGCCCTGGTTCTGGTTCGTGGTGAGGCACCTGGACCCCCAGGCCCGCCCCTGGCTGGCCGATCTGCCCACCCAGTGGCACGACACGGGTGTGGCCTTCTTCACCGGGCGGATCGGCGCCTTCCACCTCACGGGCGCCTCGAAGGGGCCGGGGTTCTACCGCCCCCTCTCGCAGGCCTGCTGGCTGCTGCTGGGCGCCGGCATGACGGTCCACCTGGTGCGCCGCTGGAGCTCGGCCTCCTGGCGTTCGGCCCTCATCGTGGGCCTCGGGCTGGCCGCGGCCGCGGCGGCCCACGCCACCGGGGAGACCGCCAAGTTCTTCCACCACAAGTACCTGGCCTTCATCTTTCCATTCGTGTGCCTCTCCCTGGGCGAGCTTCTGGTCCTCGTGGCGCACCCGCCAGTGAGCTGGCGTGCCTTCTGGTCTGACCTCGGCCACCGTGAAGCCAAGAGCCATGCCCGGGCGCCACGCGAGCCCGAGGGCCCTGGCGGACCCGCCCGCTGGCGTGCCCTGGGTGTGACCCTGTGGATGGCCGCGCTCGCCGTGACCATGTTGGCGGGCCAGCGTGTCCTGCCCGTGACCGTGGAGGCCTTCGAGCGCATCCGGCCGGGCTCGCGAGCGCCCTTTGTCAAGGAGCCCTACAGGGAGACCGCGCGCTGGGTCCAGCAGCGGCGCTCCGACAATGTGGCCGTGGTTGTCTTCGACCCCTTCAGCCGACGAAACAACATCGCGCTGCTAGAGCACTACGGCCTGGCGCGCCCGATCCTGGCCTACAGGTGGCACCACCTGCGCCACCCGGTGTCTTTTTGGGCCGGGTTCTCCGGGGAGCTGGACCGCGCAAAGGAGGTCCTGGTGATAACCGCCCACTGCTCCCCCCGACAGCGACTCAGGGTGGAGCAAACCCTCTCCTGGGGCTTTCCCCGGAGGGTGCAGACCAGGCGACTTCTCGGCGCCGAGGGGAGCATCCAGATCGCCATCCTCGCGAGGCCAGGCACCAGCTCCGCGAGGAGCTGTGGTCCGGGAGGGGGCGCCGGTGCCGTGGGTCCTTGCTCCCCCGCCGCCCGTGTCCTCAAGCGAAGCGCTGCAGCAGCCTGGTGAGCATGGCGCCCACGCGCCCGGCCAAGTCCAGGGTGGTTTGACCCGATGCCCGGTGCCCGATACCCGGTGCCCGGTGCCCGCTGCCCGCTGCCCGCTGCCCGCTGCCCGATGCCCGATGCCCGGTGCCCGGTGCCCGGTGCCCGGTGCCCGATGCCCGGTGCCCGATACCCGGTGCCCGGTGCCCGGTGCCCGGTGCCCAGTGCCCGATGCCCGATGCCCGGTGCCCGGTGCCCGCTGCCCGATGCCCGATACCCGGTGCCCGGTGCCCGCTGCCCGCTGCCCGCTGCCCGCTGCCCGATGCCCGATG
>JAJRWW010000599.1 GCA_024276595.1 Myxococcota bacterium | reverse complement strand
GTCGTTGGCCTGCTTGCTGGTGTAGTACTGGGTGTCGGGCAGCAGCACGATTGAGAAGGGCTCGCAGAAGTCCCCGCAGGCCTCCACACAGGTGGCTGTCGAGGGGTCGCAGACTTCGTTGGAGGCACAAGGGATGACCGCCGACCAGGCAAGGCAGCCGACCGGGGCGACCTGCTCGCAGGTACGAAGTCCCCCCTGGTAGCACTGGACCGCACCCTCCAGGTTACACGGATCCGCACAGATGCCTGCGTCTGCATCGCCAACGCTCCCGTCACTGCCCAGGTTTCCATCAACGTCACGGCCCCCGTCCGGGACCGGAGCCTCGGATGTGGCATGGGCGCAGCCTCCCAGCAGCGACAGAGCAAGAAGCAGCGGGATGGGAGCTGGCCACCCCAGGAAGCGAGATCCAGCGTCAATGCCGGATCCGGCGGAAAGAAAAGTTGATTTGCAGGTCACTCCAGGCTCCACTAATCTGCTGGTACTGTGCCACTTGGTGCTCGACGAAAAGCATGCACTGTTGAAATAGTTGTGGCTCCCTGACCCATCGAGCATAACTTGGGAGCCTTGGAGGTTCAACGACGGACCTCATCACAGCACTCATTGAAACAAAACGCTCCACTTGTCGCGCAAGGGTCCGGCTCGTGCTTCCCGCACTTCTCGCGCTCTTGGACCGACGCGGTGATTCGCCCATGCTCATTCAACTCGACCAGCTCTCACCGGCCCAGGTGTACCTCACCATGATCCAGACAGTCATCCCGAGACCCATTGCCTGGGTGCTGTCGGAGAACGCCGACGGCGGACTAAACCTGGCGCCCTTTTCGTACTTCACCTCCGTTAGCAGCGATCCACCTCTGATCATGATCTCAACCGGGCGCAAGCCCGACGGCAACCCCAAGGACACCCGGGTGAACGTGGAGCAGCGCTCGGACTTCGTGGTGATGATCCCACACGGCGCACTCCTGGAACCCATGAACGCCAGCTCCGTGACCCTGCCCGCTGGCGAGTCGGAGGTCATCCGGCTGGGGCTCGAGACCACCCCTTTCGAAGGATCGCGCCTGCCCCGGTTGGCTGACTGTCGGGTGGCCTACGCTTGCCAGCGTTTCGAGATCCTGGAGATGGGCAACGCCCCCCAGGCCCTGATCTTCGGCCAGGTGAGCGCCCTCTACGTGGACGACAGTATCGTAGGCACCGACGCCAAGGGCCGTCAGAAGATCCACGCCGACCGACTGGACCCAGTGTGCCGCCTGGGAGCCGGCGAGTACGCCCTCTTGGGGGAGATCAAGCGCCTGGCGCGCCCACGGTAGTACTGGCGTCGCTATTTTCTACGGCGGACGACGAGAAGCAACACGGCCAACAGCAGGAGCAGGACGCCGCCCGGGCTGGGGGAGGCGGCACGGCAGGAGCATCCGCTACCATCCGACGTGCCAGGCGATGTGCCGGCGTCGGCGCCGCTGCCACCGTCGACACCACCGTCGACACCACCACCGGGAACGTCCGATGCGTCGTTGGGATCGGTTCCAGCGTTGTGCTCCTCGAGGTTGGTGGCGCCGTCGCCGTCGGCGTCCTGGGCAGCATCACTCGCGTCCACGGGGTTGAGGCCGTGATCCTCCTCCCAGGCATCGAGCATGCCGTCGCCGTCGTCGTCGGTGTCCACCACGTTGTCTTCACCGTCATTGTCGGTGTAGTAGGGCATGGTGTCGGTGTCGTTCGGTACTCCGTCGCCGTCGAGGTCCGGGTCCGTGCGGTCCGGATCGCCATCGCCGTCGAGGTCGTGGAGCTCGTCGGCGCCGCAGTCTGCCGCTGCGCCCGAAGGGCGAAGCTCGCCGTCCAGGTCGGCAGGCGGAGTCTCGGAGGCGGGAGAGAACGCCGCCAGACCGTCGACGCAGGGGCTCGCGCTGCTGATGTGGAAGTCGTCGTTTGAGTAGTCTCCGTCGTCGCTGAACGCGACGAAGAGGGGGTCTCCGGTGAGGTTGTCTGCGGACTGGAGCGTGAACCCTGCGCTGTCGGCGTCGTTGCCGAAAAACAGATTGCCCACGGGGTTCTTGGTGTAGTTGTTCGATGGTGAGCCCGCGCGGTTGTGGATGGCAGTGGTGCAGCCCTGGAAGATGTTGCCTTCGATGTCTGGGTTGGCGTTCTGCTGGCCACCAGTTGTGATGACAAAGTGCATGCGTACACCCATGCCATTGTTGACGAACACGTTGTGCAGGATGCGGGGCGACCTGCCGTGGGCATAAATGCCCACGTCGCAGCCCAGCAGCACATTGCTGTCCAGGGTGCCACCGTAGACACTGATGCCAGTGGCAGCGCCCTCGATGACGGTACCGTGCACGCTGAGCGTTCCGTAAGCGGTCACGCCCGAGCCGCCGGACGTGGTCAAGAGGCGCACATTGGATAGCTCTCCGCCGCCGCTGGCGCCGTGTACACAGGGGCTGTCACCGCATTCGATGATGGTCGAATCGGCCCCGGCTCCCTGGACGGCGACACCGACCTTCATGGCCAGGGTCGCCGTGGGCGCATAGGTCCCCGGTGCAACGACGACAACATCACCGTCCACGGCCGCGTCAATGGCCTCCTGGATGGTAGCGTAGTCACCTGGTACCTGGATGTCGGCTGCCCCTGCCGTGCCCGCCGGAATCAGGATTGCCAACAGTACACCTGCACACATCAGTCGCTTCATGAGCCTCCTCCAAGCTTTAGTTGAGGGACACCAGCTCCGTCGTCCTGGTCTCCCGTGGATACCCTCTTGGACCACCACTTCGCCGCCGATACGCAGCCCACAGAGCGAAGCCGTGGTGGCTTCACCCGTGGAAGCACCTCAGCCCCCTCACCAGTGCACATCAGCTCACGCCCAGCGGGGCCCTGTGGGCCCCCTTCGATTTACGCGAGCGGCGGACAAACCTACCTGCCCGAGATCCTCTGGCGGGTGAAAACCGCGAGTCGC
>JAJRWW010000598.1 GCA_024276595.1 Myxococcota bacterium | reverse complement strand
TGTGGTGGAGGGCGGCACCTTGCGCCCGGCCCATCCGTCCCTGCGCAGGAGCCGGATCGCCGTGCTCACGAGCTCGGCGGCCATCAGGCGGTAGGTGGTCAGCTTGCCGCCGACTATTGTCAGCAGGCCCGTTGGCCGCTCCCTGATGATGTGCTCCCGGCTCACCTTGCTGGTGGACATCTCTGCCTGGGGAGCCACGAGGGGACGCACGCCGCACCAGGAGCTCACTATGTCGGCCGGGCTGATGCGGGCCTCTGGGAAGTAGTGGTTGACCGCCTCCAGGAGGTTGTCCCGGTCCCGGGCGTCCGCGTACACGTGGTCCGGGTCCGTCTCGGTGTCGTAGTCGGTGGTGCCCACGTACACGTGGGGGCCCCAGGGTATGATGAACACGGGCCGCTCGTCCCTGGGGTGGATCAGGGTTACCGCGTGGCGCAAGGGGAGGCAGGATGCGTCCAGCACCAGGTGAGCCCCCTTTGTGGGGCGGAGCATGGGCGGGATCTCCTCCCCCGCGAGGGCCAGCACCCGGTCGGTCCATGGGCCGGCGGTGGAGACCGTCAGGCGCGCCCGGACATCCACCCGGTTGTCCCCGATGACGTCGTGCACCTGCGCCCCGGTGACCCGGCCGTCATCTGCCCGGAGCAGGCCCGTGACCCGGGCGTAGCTCAACGGCACCGCGCCCAGGGACTCCGCGTCCAGGCAGTTCTCCAGGGTCAGGCGAGCGTCGTCCGTGGCGGTGTCGTAGAATGTGAGGGCCCCCTTGAGCCCCTCGGAGCGCAGGTTCGGCTGCAGGGCCAGAGCCTTCTGTCCGCGGTGGAGCCGGTGAATCCTGGGAACACGGAAGAGCGCGAGGGTGTCGTAGAGCCAGAGCCCCAGGTCCATGAAGAGGAGCCCATGCTTGTGCTCGGCGTACACTGGCATCAGAAACTGGATGGGGCGCACCAGGTGTGGCGCCACCCGGGTCTGCACCGCCCGCTCGGCGGTGGACTCCCGCACCAGCCCAAGCTGCATGGAGGCCAGGTACCGCAGCCCGCCGTGCACCAGCTTGGCGGACCTGGAGGATGTCCCAGAGCCCCAGTCTCGCTGCTCCACCAGGGCCACCTTGAGGCCTCGCAGGGCGGCGTCCCTGGCGGCGCCGCAGCCGTTTATTCCCCCGCCGATGATCAGCAGGTCAAAGACCTCATCAGAAAGATGCCGGAGCTTTTGAGCGCGCGATTCCATGGTGTCCATCGGTGCAGTGAGGCCCCACAGTATAGCATCGCACCCCGACTGTCAGGTGAGACCCCTGGGGCGCAGGCGGCCCGAGCCCTGGGCGGCGGCGACACGACCTGCTGGTCCGGATGCGGGCGGGCCCTGGTGGGGATGGCGCTACTTGAGGCCGTGCCTTTTCAGCTTGTCGATGAGCGCGGGGCGGCTCACCCCCAGGCGTCGGGCTGTCTCGGACTGGTTGCCCCCGCAGCGCTCCATCTCCGCGGCGATGAGGCCCCGCTCGAAATGGGCCATGCGCTCTTTCAACGTGAGGCGCCGGATCGTGGCGCCCGACGTCTCCTCTGCGTCGAAGGGGTCCTCGTCTATGATGGGCTCATCCGCCAGGGCTACGAGCCTCTCCACCACGTTCTGCAGCTCTCGCACGTTTCCGGGCCAGCGAGCTTGCTCCAGCCGCGTCAGGACTCTCTCCGAGAGGCGCACCCCTTGCAGGCCGTAGCGGTCGGCGAAGCGAGCGGTGAAATGCTCGGCGAGGGGACGCACGTCCTCTGGCCTCTCCCGGAGGGGTGGCATCTGGATGGACACCACGTTCAGACGATAGTACAGGTCCTCGCGGAAGGAGCCCTCCTGCACCGCCCTGCCCAGGTTCCGGTTCGTGGCAGCCAGGATGCGCACGTCCACTTCCACGGTCGCGTCCTCCCCGATGGGTCTCAGCTCCTGCTCCTGGAGCACCCGGAGGAGCTTCCCCTGGGTCAGCAGGTCCAGCTCTCCGATCTCGTCCAGCAGGAGCGTCCCCCCGTCCGCCTCCCTGAAGAGGCCGGCTCTCTTGCTGACGGCTCCGGTGAAGGCGCCCTTGCTGTGGCCGAACAGCTCCGACTCGGCCAGCTCCCGGGGCAGGGCCGCGCAGTTGAAGCGAACGTAGGGCATCTCCGACCGGGCCGAGGCCCGCACCAGAGCCTTTGCCACGAGCTCCTTGCCCGTGCCACTTTCGCCCGTGATGAGCACGGTCACGTCCCTCCGGGCGGCGCGCTCCACCAGGGCCGCCACCCTGTGCATCTGGGGCGATGAGAACACCATGGTCTGGCGCAGGGACAGGGCCGCGCGGAGGGTGCGGTTCTCCGCGTTGAGCCGAACCGTCTCCAGGGAGCGCCGCACCACCCGCAGGATCTCGTCACCCTCGAAGGGCTTGGCAAAGTAGTCCAGGGCGCCGCGCTTCATGGCCTCCACGGCCATGCGCTCAGAGCCGTGGGCGGTGATCATGATGGCCCTGGGAGCCCCGGGTCTCCTGGAGAGCTCCTCGATGAGCTCCATGCCGTCGGTGTTGGGCATTCGCAGGTCCGTGAGCACCAGGTCAACTCCACCGCGGTCCACCCTGGCGAGGGCCTGGGCGCCGTCCGAGGCCTCCTCCACATCCAGGTCCCCCTCTTCCTCCAGGATGGCGCGGAGGGTGTAGCGCAGGGCCGCCTCGTCGTCGACTATTAGCACCAGGGGTCTTCTCATGGGTCCTCTCATGGGTCCTCCGTGCGCCTGGCGCTCCCGGCCTCTTTTTCGTGGGCCCCTCCGGGGCTGTGTGCGACGCCCTCCGCATCTGTGTTGGCTCCTGGCCCTGGGGGGCAGAGCGGCAGGGTCAAGGTGGCCTTGCATCCACCCTCCTCCCGGTTCTCCAAGGTCAGCGTGCCCCCGTGCTGCTCCGCAATGGCGCGGGCGATGGTGAGCCCCAGCCCGGTGCCGTCATTCTTGGTGGTGGCTCCGGGCGAGAAGAGGTCCCTGCGCACCTCCTCGGCCAGACCTGCCCCGGTGTCGCTGATGATGATCCTCACGGCGCCCTTGGGGCCGCTGCGGGTGCTGAGGGTGATCCTCCCTCCCCTCGGGGTGGCCTCCAGGGAGTTCTGCAGCAGGTTCACCAGCACCTGCTTGACCTTCCGGGGATCGCAGCGGATTGGGACGGAGTCGCCCGGGTCCACCCTCAAGGAGACCCGTAGCCTGTGGGCCATGCCCTCGTGCATGAGGGTCACGTCGGCCAAAAGCTCGGCCGGGTGGATCCTGCGCAGCGCCAGCCCGGTTATGGGCCGGGAGAAGTTGAGGAACTCATCCAGGGTGACCCCCATGCGCCTCACCTCGCCTATCAGCACCGACATCTGCTCCGCCTCCTTGCTCCCCTGGGGCAGCTTCTTCGCCACGAGCGCGGAGAGCCCCTGGATGGAGGCCAGCGGGTTCTTCAGCTCGTGGGCCAGCTCCCCCGACAGGCTCAGCAGGTCCCGGTTGCGCTCTTTCATGGACTGCAGGAGCTCCTGGCGGGCCAGCGCCACCTTGCGCACGGAGCGATCCAGGGCCTGGCGGAGGGCCAGGCTGATGAGCCCTCCGAGGAGGATGGCGGCGGTGAATACGCCGGAGCGGGTGAGCGAGTAAACGGGGTTGGAGGCGAAGGCCACCCCCGTGCCCCAGTAGTCGGGGGTGAGCCTGGGCAGCAGGCCAGTGATGGCCCCCAGGGTGAAGAACCAGACCACACAGATGGGCAGCATGGCAAAGGTGATCCAGGGGCGGGGGCGGCCCAGCACCATGGAAGGGACGATGCCCATGGACACCAGGATGACGAACATGGGGCTCTCCACGCCGCCGGTGACCGCGATGAGAACCGCCTGGAAGAGCACCACCACTCCCACCAGGTACATGATGTGGGTGGGCTGCAGGGTGCGGTGCCGCAGCCACAGAAAGTCGCGCACCAAGATGGCGATCATCCCCAGGCCGGCGCCCACGAAGAGCCAGAGGCGCCAGGGGTCCGGCTCGGCGAGCACGAGCAGCAGCACCAGGCAGAAGAGCACCGGGAAGAAGATCACCCGCCCACGGGCGACGAGCCGCGCCATGGCGCCGATCTCCTTCCAGGCCAGGGCATCCACGTCCTCGCTGGTGAGGTGACCCTGCTCAGGCCCTCGGGGCTCTGGGGTGGGGAGGTCACGGCTGGGGGATGTGGGCAGATCCATCATGGTGTCTCCAGTTGTAAGGAAACCCGACAGGCCTGTCGAGAATCTTTACAGCTTTGCAGGTCCACCAGTGGGCGGCTCCGGGATAGACGGGCGGCCCGGGCTGGCGCATCACATTGAAGCGGCAAGTGTTTTTGGCCCTTGTGGCCATGTCGTGCTCGTTGCATTGGAGGCCAATACTGCCAGGGGCGTGCCAAGATCTGGCGGTGAGAAGAGTGGCACAGCCGTTGCAACGCTGCCCGGCACGCCCAGGAGCTGTCGAGGATCCCATGACGCATACAACCACCACCATTGCTGCTGCGTTCGTTGCTGCCAGTCTGCTGCTCCCTGCTGAATTGGCGGGAGCCAGCCCCCTGGTCCTCTCCCAGGAGGCCGCGGTGAAGCGCGCGGTGGGCCGGCACCCTTCGGTGA
>JAJRWW010000597.1 GCA_024276595.1 Myxococcota bacterium | reverse complement strand
GTGCAGTCCGCCCGGCAGGGGCTGGGGTTGACGTCGTTGTTGATCTCTGAGCAGCCCAGCGGCAGCCCCGTGGGGTCGAGGCCACAGTCGCAGGTCTCCCCAGGGTCCACGATGCCGTCGCCGCAGAAGGCGTCGAGGCAGTTGGTTCGGCAGGAGTCGGGCAGGATGTCGGAGTTCTGGTTTCCCTCGTCGCACTCCTCTCCAGCGTCCAGCACACCGTCGCCGCAGAAGGCTGTCACGCAGTCGAGGCGGCAGGCGCCGTCGATGGTGTCCGAGTTGGCGGATGTGCACCCGGCCGGCAGGTTGGTCGGGTCGGTGCCGCAGTCGCACACCTCCACACCTAGCTGGACCATGCCGTCGCCGCACACCGCGGGCTGGCAGGTGCCATCCGGCCCCGATGGGCAGGAGTCCTGGGTGTTGTCGTTTCCGTCGTCACACTCCTCGTTGCCTCCGAACTCGGTGGTCCAGATAAAGCCGTCTCCGCAGCGCGCCACCTGGCAGCTCCCACCAGGGCCCGAGGGGCACGAGTCCGAGTGCTCGTCGTTCCCGTCGTCGCAGGTCTCGCCGCTGTCGATGACCCCATCCCCGCAGCGGGGCAGCACGCAGTTCAGGCGGCAGGCGTCTGGCGCCGTGTCGGAGTTGGCTGTGCCGTTGTCGCACTCCTCCAGCGGGTCGGGGAAGCCGTTGCCACAGGTGTCCACCGCGCAGCGGAAGCCGTCCGCGACACTCCCCACGCACTGGTAGCCGTCGGGGCAGAAGGTGCCGTCTTCACAGGGTACGGCGGCTACCTCCTTCAGGCACGAGCTCGACGTGAGGGCCAGCCCGATGGTCAAACAAACACCTACCGCCAATGAACGAAACGCACCGCTGCTGCTCATCTTCTCCACTGCCCTTTTTTCCCAGCCTGACCTGCGCTCGAGGCGTCAGATCAACCGCAACACAGCCAATCAAAAACGGATCTTGACGCCGGAGCTGCCGCCGGCGCCAACCGTGTATCTCACTTTCTTCTTTCTCAGGATCCACAAGACCACCGCTGTCACCGCGGCCGCTCCAGCGAGGCCCAAGGTGGCGAAGCCAGCCTTCTGCAGGGCAACGGCGGTGTCCTCTCGGTTGGTATCGTAGACAAAGGGGGTCTGGGGATCCGGGCGGGAGATGTCGTCCACCTGCTGCTGCAGCTTGTCGATGTCGCTGCGGCCCCAGCCCAGCATGGCACCCCCCCCAGCGGTGAGCACCACCGCGGCAATGGTCGCCAGGGTGGGAACGTACCAGTGGTAGCGGGAGACGCTTCGCCACCTCACGCGGTCGCTGAAGGCCTCCATGGCCACGGTGATGGACTTTAGCTCCCCTGGCTCCAGGCGCACCTGGGCGGAGTATGGCACCTTGCCAGCCAATGTGGCCGTGACCATGTGCGTGCCCGGGCCCAGGGTGACCTTCCTCTTCATGGGAGCGGTGCCCACCGGCTTGCCGTCGATAAAGAGCTTGGCTCCGGCGTCGGAGCAGGTCACCACGAGGGTGGTGAGCTGGCCCATGAGCTCGATGTATCGCTCCACGGCCTGCTTGTAGCGGTGCTTGGTGATGGGCTCCGGGCCATAGCGGAGCACCTTGTGGAAGGTGCGCGCGGACTCCAGGGGGCGCGACAGAAACCCCAGGGACACGGCGATGTTGAAGAGAACCCGCGGGTGGGGCCAGAGCTTGTAGGCGGCCTTGTAGTACTTGTAGGCGTTGTCCACGGCTCGCTGCTCGAAGGCCTGGTTCCCCTTCTTGAACAGGCGGCGCCCCTCCTCGCGCTGTGCCTTGGGGGTCTGCTCAGCGTAGGTCAGGTCCTGGGGAGGGATCTCCACCTTGACGCGCTTGGAGGCGGAGGCCTTGCCGGTGCCGGGTGCAGAGCCCGCTGCTGGAGCGGCGTTCAGGTGCCCCCCAGGGGCCGTGAGCAGGAGCAGGCAGGTGACGGGGATCAGTATGTGTATTCGTCTCATCTAGTTCACCTGAGATCAGTCCTTGGGCAGCTTCTGGATGACCTTGGAGCGCAGGGCCTTGAGGCGTTCCACCTCCAGGCGCTCCTTTTCCAAGAGTCGCTCCAACATGCGCTTGGCTCGCTCCGTCTCCAGGCGGGCGATGCGCTCCCTCTTGGCGGCGGCCTTGGAGCGCAGCGCATACAGCCGCGCGCGCCGAGAGGCCCTCTGGGCGCGCCGGCGCTCCCGCTTTGCCCGGGCGAGGGCCTTTGTGAGCTCGGTGTAGCTCTGGCGCAGGGCTATCTGCGCCTTCTGCTCCCGGGCGCGGGTCTTCTGGACCTCCTTGAGCCGGTCCTGGGCCAGCGCCTCGGCCGCCTTGGCGCGCTTGGTCTCCGCCTGGACCAGCTTCATCTGCTTGCGGACGTTGGCCTCCGCGAGGGACGCGCGCTGGGCCTGGAGCTTGGCGCGCCGGGCCTGCTTCTTGGCGGTTTGCTCTGCGCTTCGAATGGCCAGCATCATCAGGATGGCGCCCAGGGTGACCATGGCCATGATGGCGATGGCGGCGATGGCCAGGAAGCGTTTTCGCCGCACCGCGCGGTCGGCGTGGCGGAAGGCGGCCGTGAGGAAGGCGTCCTCCAGGGGGGTCAGGACCGCCTGGGAGCGCCTGCGCCAGCGGCGGGCCTCGTCCACGGCGTCGCCGGTCCAGAGCAGGCCGACGGGTCGCCCCCTGGACTCCCACTGGCGGGCGGCCTCCCGGAGCTGAGCCAGCATGGTGGCGTCCTCGTGGCTCTCGTCCAGCCAACGACGCAGGGTCTGCCAGCGGTTGATGAGAGACTCGTGGACGATCTCCACCCTGGCGTCCACCGCCTCCTCGCCGAAGGTCTGCACCACCAGCAGCCGGGCCTCGGTGAGGGTGTTGAGGATGCGCTGGGCTTCCTTGGGGGTCTTAAACAGCCCCATGATCTCCCCTAGCGAGAGCACCGCGCGGGTCCCCTCCGGGGTTACCAGCCGCTGGAAGAGGGATCGGGTGGCCTGGCGGTCGTTGCTGGACATGGCCTGGATGACCGAGTCCGCGTGGCGCACGAGGGCGCCCTCCACGCCCCCCATGGCCTGGTAGGCTGCTCGGGAGAGGAGCTTGGCCTTCTTGTCCCGGCTCTCCCACAGCTTCTGTGCGGCGAACTGCAGCAGGGGCAGGGCGGCGGTCTCACCTTGCAGGCTGGAGACCATGTTCTCCACGATCTGGACGTCCTCGAAGGTGTAGCCGGCCAGCGCCGCAGGACGGATGATGGCGTCGCGGAGCCCCTCCACTCCAGGCTGCTGCAGGATCGTGAGGTCTCGGGTGACCGCGTTCATGAGCGGCTCGTTCTCCGCGACCCGATCCAGGAAGTCAGAGCGCATGGACAGGGTGACGCGAACCGGCGTGGCCGCGTCCACCGCCACTCCGGCCAGGGCGGTGGCGAAGGCGTCCCGGTCGGCGTCGTTGTCCACCAGGGTGTAAAGCTCCTCGAACTGGTCCACGTACAGCATGATGGGGCGACCGTGGGAGCGCCCCCGGGCGCGCAGCAGGGCGCCCAGCTTGCCGGGCTCTTCCTTGAGAGCCTTCGTGAGATCGGCCTCCTCCTTGGCCGCGTCGTGCACGGACTGCACGTCGGTCACAACCGAGGAGACGCCCATGATCAGCGCTGATGAGAGCGCGGAGAAGGGGTCGCGCCCCGGCCGACAGATGATGATGTCCCACTCCGACGAGCCAGAGGAGCGCAGAGTGGGGATCACCCCTGCACGCACAAAGGAGGACTTGCCCGCGCCGGAGGGGCCGATCACAGCGAGGAGGGCGCGGTCCTTGAGCTTGCCGATGAACTGCGCGATCTCCGCGTCCCGGCCGAAGAAGCGGTTGGCGTCCGCCTCCGTGAAGGCCGAGAGCCCAGGGTAGGGGTTCTCGTCCTCCCTGAGCATGACCCGGGCTCCGGCGGC
>JAJRWW010000596.1 GCA_024276595.1 Myxococcota bacterium | reverse complement strand
GCGGCTGCCCTGCTCCTTGTCATGGCTTTGCCCGGGGGTGACGCCACTGGGGTTCGCGTAGTCGGAGAGCAGCCCAGGGTGGACGAGCGGGACGCTGTGTTTCACCGCTTCTACCGGCTCGAGCCGGCCACCGCCGAGTACGAGGCCTACTATTCAGGGCGCCCGGAGGAGCGCGCCTTCGATGAGCGGGTGCGGGCCATGCCCCAGCTCGGCGAGCCCGGAACCAGGGGGTTCGACCCCCTGGCCGCCGCGGTGACCGGGGCCTTCGCAGAGGTGCTCGAGCGGATCAGCGCGGCTCTGGATGGGCCAGCAGAGCCAGACGGCGCGGCGGAGATGGAGCCCATGGAGGGGGCCGAGACAGGGCTCTGTGGTCCGGCTGAGGGGAGCGTGGACAGCTCGCCCGAGGGGCTCACCCGGGTGCTGAGGGGGCTCGCGCTCAGAAGTGGCGCCACCCTGGTGGGCTTCACCCGCCTGAACCAGGCATACGTGTACAGCCACGTTGGCCGTGGGCCCGGAGAATGGGGTGCTCCGGTGCATCTGGACCACGGGTTCGCGGTCGTCATCGGCGTCGAGATGGACCACGCCATGGTGGGGCTCGCCCCCGAGGCCCCCGTGCTCGTGGAGAGCACGACCCGGTACCTGGAGTCGGCCAGGATCGCACTTCTGTTGGCAGGGACCCTGCGCCGTCTGGGGCACCGGGCGAGAGCCCACGTGGACGCAAGCTATCGGGTGATGGCGGTGCCCATCGCGGTGGACGCGGGGCTCGGGGAGCTGGGGAGGTTGGGTCTACTCATCACCCCAGAGCTCGGGCCCCGAGTGCGCCTGGCGGTGGTCACCACCGACGCTCCCCTCGCCCAGGGTCGGCCGATCTCCTTCGGGGCAGCGGCCTTCTGCGAGATATGCAAAAAATGCGCTTCCTCCTGTCCTGCCAACGCCATCTCCAGGGGGCCCATGGAGGTGGTGGCCGGGGTGAGGAAATGGCAGAGCAGGGGAGACACATGCTATCGACATTGGCGGGTGGTCGGCACAGATTGCGGCCTGTGCCTGCGGGTGTGCCCCTTCTCCCACCCCGACAGCCCTGTGCACCGCCTGGTGCGCAGAGCCGTGGCGAAAAACGGCCTGGCCCGGCGCCTGGCCCTGTGGGGAGACGATCTGCTGTACGGGAGGGCTCCGTCCCTGGGTCGCCCCTGGCCCGAGTGGCTGCGATCCCGCCGAGGTTAGCCCACCGACTGGGGCCCCCTCGCCGGCCCCTTCGCTGGCCCCCTCGTCGGCCCCTTCGCTGGCCCCCTCGCCGGCCCCTTCGCTGGCCCCCTCGCCGGCCCCTTCGCTGGCCCCTTCGCCGGCGCCCCTGGCCGAAGTATGTTGTTGATATTTTGAAGGCAACTGGAGGATACTGCGGCCAGGCAGCAGAGGCCCTCGGATCGCCCGGGAGGGACGTGGAAGGGCGGGGGTGGTTGGTTGGCTTTTGAGTGGACCAGTTGCCAGGGACCGGCGCCTCGGGTCGCTGGCAGGACGCGCACAGTCGACGCCGGAGGTGGCATGTCGGAAGGCAGCTTTCGCTTGGGTTGTGACATCGGGGGAACATTCACGGACTTCGTGCTGCTCGACGACCAGACCGGGAAGCTCTGGATCCACAAGTGCCTGACCACCCCGGGGGATCCCTCCGACGCCGTGGAGGCTGGTATCCGGGCGCTGGAGCGAAGCACACCAGGATTTCTGGCGGGCCTGGAGGAGGTCATCCACGGCACGACCCTGGTGATCAACGCCATCATCGAGCGCAAGGGGGCCCCCACGGGTCTCATCACCACCAGGGGCTTTCGGGACGTGCTGGAGCTGGGACGGGAGATCCGCTACGCCCCCTACGACATGCTCGCCGAGTTCCCCGAGCCCCTGGTGCCTCGGCGGCTCAGGCGTGAGGTGGACGAGCGGGTGCGTGCCGACGGGAGCGTGCTGCGACCCCTTGATCCCGAGCAGGCCAGGCAGGTGGTGCGCTCCCTTGTGGAGGATGGCGTGCGCTCCATCGCGGTGTGCCTCCTCAACTCGTTCGAGAACCCGGTGCATGAGCGGGAGCTGCGCTCCATTGTCGCCGAGGAGGCACCCGAGGTGAGCGTCTCCATCTCATACGAGGTGCTGCCGCAGATCCGGGAGTACGAGCGCACATCCACCACGGTAGCCAACGCCTACGTCAAGCCCCTCACCAGCAGCTACCTCTCCCGCCTCCGTGGGCGGCTGGGCTCCTTGGGGTTCGGGGGAAAGCTCTTTGTGATGCTCTCCTCTGGCGGGGTGACCTCTGCGGAGACGGCCGCCCATGTGCCGGTGCGCATCATCGAGTCAGGACCCACGGCCGCGGTCATCGCCGGGCAGTACTACGGCAAGCGCTTCGGCCTGCCGGAGATGTTCTGCTTCGACATGGGGGGCACCACCGCGAAGTCGTGTCTCATCCAGGGAGGCGAGGCGGGGGTGGTGCCCACCTTCGAGGTGGGCAGGGTCCAGCGGTTCCAAAAAGGCAGCGGTCTCACCATACAGGTGCCGGTAGTGGATTTAATGGAGATCGGGGCCGGCGGCGGCAGCCTGGCCCGGGTGAGCCGTCT
Organism: Myxococcota bacterium; assembly: GCA_024276595.1. Taxonomy (GTDB): domain Bacteria; phylum Myxococcota_A; class Polyangia; order HGW-17; family JAJRWW01; genus JAJRWW01. The sequence goes on along the minus strand of JAJRWW010000596.1, from coordinate 1,572 downwards.
GGGCACTCTCCAGGTGGGCCCAGAGAGCGCCGGGGCGGACCCCGGCCCCGTGTGCTACGGCCAGGGGGGCGTCGAGCCCTCGGTCACGGACGCGGACCTGGTGCTGGGCTACCTGGACGGCGAGCATTTCTTGGGCGGCGAGATGCGGCTGGACAGGGACGCCGCAAGGCGGGCCATCGCCGAGCGCATCGCCAGGCCGCTCGGGGTGGACCTCATCCAGGCCGTCTGGGGCATCCACGACCTGATCAACGAGACCATGGCGGCGGCCGCCAAGACGCACATCGCCGAGAAAGGGGGCAACCCGCGGGTGGTGACCGTTACCGCCTTCGGCGGCGCCGGGCCGGTGCACGCCTATGGGCTAGCCAAGAAGCTGGGGGCACCGCGACTGTTGGTGCCGCCCAACGCCGGGGTGGGCTCGGCGATGGGATTCTTCACGGCTCCCCGGGCCTTCGACCTGGTCCGGAGCCACAAGGTGGCCCTGAAGGAGGCCGACCTCGGCGAGCTGGAGGGCATCTACCGAGAGCTGGAGGCAGAGGGGCGCCGCACCCTGGAGCGCGGGGGCAGCCTCCAGCGACTCTCCTTTGACAGGTCGGTGGACGCGCGCTTCGTGGGCCAGGGCTCGGAGACCAACGTCCCGCTGCCCGCCGGGGAGATGACCGCCCTGAGCCCGAAGGACCTGCGCCGCCGGTTCGACGAGGTCTACGAGCGGCTCTATGGTCGCACCTACCCCGACTCCGACCTGGAGCTGGTGAGCTTCCGGGTGCGTGCGAGCCTGCCGGAGAAGCTGCTGGAGCTGCCGCGTCTCGAGCCGGCGTCTGGCGAGGGGGGGGCGGGCGGAGCCGGGGACGCGGCCCCTGCCGATCCTGCCGCCGCCCTGAAGGGCGAGCGGCCCGCCTACTGCGCGCTCACCGGGGACTACGTATCCCACGGGGTCTACGACAGGTATCGGCTTGGTCCGGGGGCCAGGTTCTCCGGCCCGGCGATCGTGGAGGAGCGCGAGTCCACGGTGGTCGTGGGGCGAGACGCGAGCGTGCGGGTGGACAGCTTCGGCTTCCTGTGGATCGACCTGCCGCAGCGAGAGGGTGAGGACGATGAGCTTTGACCCGGTGACCCTGGAGATCCTCTGGCGCCGCCTCATCTCCATCGTGGACGAGGCCGACTCCGCCGTGGCTCGCACCGCCTTTTCGAGCCTGCTGCGAGATGCACACGACTACACCTGCATGTTCACCGACCGCACGGGCCGGGAGCTGGCCCAGGGCTCCTTTGCCACCCCGGGGCAGTCGGGGGCGATGGCCCTCGGGGTGCGGGGGTTGATCTCCCGGCTGGATCCAGATCTGTGCAGCCCGGGGGACGTGTATATCACCAACGACCCCTGGGCCCTGGCAGGCCACCTCAACGACGTGTGCGTCATGAGCCCCGTCTTTTGGCGGGATCGGGTGGTGGCCTTCACCGCCTGCGTCTTCCACCACTCCGACATAGGTGGCAGGGTCTCTTCGGACAACCACGACGTGTTCGAGGACGGCCTGTTCATCCCCTTCCTCAAGCTCTTCGATGGCGGCGAGGAGAACCGGG
>JAJRWW010000595.1 GCA_024276595.1 Myxococcota bacterium | reverse complement strand
GCCCGCCGCCTGCCCATCGTCCTCGACTTCGAGCAGGAGCTGCGGCTCCGGGCCTGCGCCCTGACCTGCCTCACCACCCACTACGCGGACCTGTGGCGGCTCTGCTACGACGAGCCCTGGAGGAGCGACGGCTGGGCCAGGCCAGACGACCCCCGCCTCGACCCGGGCTTCTTTGCCTCCCTGGGTCCGGCCTGGACCCGCCACAGCGCCCTCCGCCTCGACTACGCCCGCCGCCAGGCCCTGGTGGAGATCGACGTGCTGGTGGCCATGGCCCTCGGCATGACCCTGGGCCAGCTCCAGACCATCTACCGCGTCCAGTTCCCTGTGCTGCGCGGCTACGAAAAGGACACCTGGTACGACGCCCGGGGCCGCATCGTCTTCACTAACAGCCGCGGCCTCGTGGGCGTGGGCCTCCCCAGAAAGCCCTCCAGGCAGTACCCCGATGGCCCCTACTGGGAGGACGTCCGGGGCGTGACCGAGGGCACCGTGACCCAGGTAGTCCAGGACGACACCCTGCCCGGCGGCCCCCACGAGAAGACCATCGAGTACCAGGCCCCCTGGATCCGCTGCAACCGCGAGCGCGACTACGCCCAGGTCTGGGCCCACTTCGAGCACCGCTTCGGGAGGGCCAGGTGACTGACCAGGCGAAACCGCACTGCGTGAGCCTGGTCCTGCCAAAGCGAGGTATGGACAGGAGAGAGCATGACGAGTAGGGCCCGGGGAGAGGGGCTGCTTCGCAAGCTGATCGATGCATCCGACGCCCGATTTCGTCCCGGGCAGTGGGAGGCCATCGCCGCGGTGGTGGAGCGCTCCGAGCGCCTGCTCGTGGTGCAGGCGACGGGGTGGGGGAAAAGCATGGTCTACTTCCTGGCCACAAGGCTGCTGCGGGACCTTGGGAGGGGACCGACGCTGCTGATCTCGCCTCTGCTGTCGCTGATGAGAAACCAGCTAGGGGCCGCTCGCCGGCTTGGGCTTCGCGCCGAGACCGTCAACACGGAGAACCGCAAGCAGTGGGGCGGGGTACGAGATCGCCTGGCGCGAGGCCAGATCGATGTGCTGCTCATCTCACCGGAGCGGCTGGCCAACAGTGATTTCCGAGAAAGATATCTCCTGCCAGTGGCTGGCAAGGTGGGCCTCTTCGTGGTGGATGAGGCGCACTGTATCTCGGACTGGGGACACGACTTCCGACCGGACTACCGGAGGATCCTTGGGATCCTCAAGGTACTCCCGCGGAGCGTCCCGGTGCTGGCCACCACCGCCACGGCCAACGAGCGCGTGGTGCGTGATGTACAGGAGCAGTTCGGGGATCTCAAGGTGGTGCGCGGTCCGCTGGTCAGGTCGAGCTTGCGCCTGCAAAACCTGGAGATCCACGGCCGACCGAGACGGCTGGCCTGGCTGGCGGACACGCTCCCACGCCTGGAGGGGACCGGCATCATCTATGTCTTGACCAGGCGGGACGCGGAGCAGGTTGCCAGGTACTTGCGGCAGGAGACACGGCTCCACGTGGACTACTACCACGCTAGCGTGGCCGCAGAAAAGAAGAAGGCCCTGGAGTCGTCGCTCATGGACAACCGCCTCAAGGCGGTGGTTGCCACCACGGCGCTGTCCATGGGCTTTGACAAGCCCGACCTGGGGTTCGTGGTGCACTTTCAGCGCCCCGGCTCGGTAGTGCACTACTATCAGCAGGTGGGACGCGCAGGCCGCGCCTTGCCAGATGCCTTCGGGATCATGCTCTACGGGCCAGAAGATGACCAGATCCACGACTACTTCATTCGATCGGCGTTTCCATCGACAGCCGACATACACGAAGTGCTCGGCGCGCTCGACGACGCGGACAATGGGTTGAACAAGTATCAGATCTGCAGCCAGATCAACCTGCCGCTCAGGCGAATAGAGAAGGTGCTGCACCAGCTTTCGGTGGAGAGCCCCGCGCCAGTGGTACGCCGCGGCGATTTCTGGCATGCCACAGCCGTGCCCTTTACCCACGACCAGGTGCGAGTCCATGCCATCACGCAGACACGTCGGAGAGAGCTCGACCGCATGGACGAGTACTCGCGGCACCAAGGCTGCCTGATGGAGTTTCTCACGCGAGAGCTAGACGACCCCGAGGCCAAGCCCTGTGGGCGGTGCGCGAGCTGCAGGGGAGCGCCGTACTTTCCATCGGGCTTCCGTAGGGCGCTGCAGGTACAAGCAAGGCGTCATGTCGAGCAGCAGCAGCACATGATCAAACCGCGTACCCAATGGCCCAAGGGTGCATTCCCCAACTACGGTTGGGAGGGCACAGTCAGGGACGCAGACCCTTTCATGGTTGGTCGTGCGCTCTGCCAATACGGAGAGGGACGCTTGGGAGAGCTTGTTCGCCGAGGGAAGTACGAGGAGGGCCGCTTTGGTCCGGAGCTGGTCGAGGCAGCGGTGGAGCTCGTGTCCCAGCGCTGGAGGCCTCGGCCCGAGCCAGAATGGGTCACCTGCGTGCCCTCATCGAGCGCTCCGGACCTGGTACCGCGCTTCGCAGAGGCGCTAGCCGATGCCTTGGGACTCGATTTCGTCCCTGTTTTTCGCAGGGAGATCAGCAACAAGCCGCAAAAATCGATGCAAAACTACTGGCACCAGGCTCACAACCTGGACGGGGTCTTTGCGGTAAGACCCAACATGGTAAGCTACGAGCCGGTGCTCCTTGTGGACGACATGGTAGACTCCCGCTGGACCTTCATGGTCACCGCGGCGCTGCTCCAGCAGGCAGGCTGCAGGGCTGTCTATCCCCTGGCGCTCGCGACAAGCTGGCAAGGAGGAGGCGATTTATGATGTCGATCTGTGCGGCACCATCTGGAGAGAGCTGACATGGCGCGGTGGCAGCTCAGCCCGGACACTGAAGCGATCCTGCTGCTGTGTGGCGTTTTTGGTGGTCCTGCAGTCAGTGCGCGACCGCTCACCCTGCGGGACTACAACAAGCTGGCCCTCTGGCTCGCAGACCACGGGTACCGGCCGGCGGACCTGGTCGCGGACACGTCGGCCAACATCCTTGGAGAGATCCCATCGTCGGTGGGGGATCGACAGCGCTTCGCCGAGCTGCTGGGCAGAGGTGGCATCCTGGCGCTGGCATATGAGTCCTGGTCCAACCAGGGGATCTGGGTGATCGGGCGAGCTGACGACTGCTACCCATCCCGGCTGAAACGGAGGCTCGGGATGAAGGCCCCCGCGCTGCTTTTCGGGATCGGTGACGAGAGCCTGCTCGAGCTGGGAGGCCTGGCCATTGTTGGCTCGCTAGACGCCGACCCGATTGGGATCGCGTTCACCCAGGAGCTCGGCAGACGATGTGCCAAGCAGGGAATCCAGGTGGTCTCCGGGGGCGCGCGGGGCGTGGACTCCGCGTCCATGACGGCAGCCCTTGAGGAGGGCGGAACAGCGGTGGGGGTCTTGGCGGCAGATCTACAACGCGCCGCGCTGTCGCGCACCTGGCGCAGCCATGTTCGCGACGGTCGGCTGGTGCTTTGCAGCGCAGTGTTTCCGGCCGCTCGGTTCCAGGTAGGCAACGCCATGGGGCGCAACAAGTACATCTACACCCTGGCCGACCACGCGGTCGCCGTTGCCGCCACTGCGGGAAGGGGTGGAACCTGGGCGGGTGCCACAGAGAACTTGAGAAACGGTTGGGTGCCGCTGCTGGTGCATGAGCGCGTTGACGGCCCCAGGGGCAACCGCGAGCTGCTGGCCATGAACGCTCGACCCATCTCAGCGCGCCTGCTCGACGGCGTGTCCGACCTGAGATCCTGGCTACAAGAGCAGGGACAGGCGGGGACGGGGTCGCCTTCCCTACCGGCTCGGCAGAAGCAGGCATCCATGGATCTCGCCCGAGAGCCGAGTCTCCAGTACGGAAAGCCGACAGCCGTGGATGAACCAGGTACGCCGGTGGCCCACGCCATGCCGCCAGAGCGGTTCAGCGAGCTTCTGCGTGGGCGCCCAGCCGAAGCGCTGCTACTGCTTTTTTGGGGTCACATGCGTCGCCTGGGGCCGGAGGCCAAGAGGGAGCGCGTCATCGCGGGCGAGCTTGGCCTTGGGCCAGGACAGGTGCGCACCTGGATGAAGATGGCGATGCACAGAGGCTGGGTCGAGAAGCAGACCAAGCCGGTGAGGTACCGGGTTACCCACGAGGGAGCGCTCGTGACCACCCCCCAGCCCGCCGACTCCCTCGGGGAACAGGTAGTCTGTGCTCTGCGGGATGAGCATCTCCAGGCACTTGTCAGCGGCCAGCGCGTGATCCCCACGCTGGCCAGAGAGCTCAGGCTCACGAGCCGCCAGCTAAAAAAATGGCTTGCCCAATCTCCGGAGGGGGCTCCGGAGAAAGAGACAGATGATGAGGAGGGTCAGGGCAGCAGCACAGAGCATTCACCGAGACAGCAGTCACTAAACCTGTAGGGCAATGGTCAGACCGAACCAATACCGCGTCCAGCTCCCTGTGCTGCGCGGCTACGGAAAGGACACCTGGTACGACGCCCGGGGCCGCATTGTCTTCACGAGCAGCCGCGGCCTCGTGGGCGTCGGCGTCCCCAGAAAGCCATCCAAGCCCTTCAAGCCCTACCCCTACGGCCCCTACTGGGAGGACGTCCGGGGAATGACCGAGGGCACCGTGACCCAGGTAGTCCAGGACGACACCCTGCCCGGCGGCCCCCACGAGAAGACCATGGAGTGCCAGGCCCCCTGGATCCGCTGCAACCGCGAGCGCGACTACGCCCAGGTCTGGGCCCACTTCGCTGAGAGGATGGCCGGAAGATGATGAGCAAAACACCTGGGATATCGGATGACTGTCGATATATCCTGGGTAGCCTGGAGAGAGGAACAAGAACATGACTCTGCACTTCTCGCGACTTCTCATGGAGCGCTACAAGGCGTTCCAGCTACCTTGCGAGATCGAGATCCGGCCCCTGACCATCCTCGTGGGTGCCAACAACGCTGGGAAGAGCGCCCTGGCGCGGGCCGTGCCGTTGCTGGCAGGGGGCTTGCAGAAGAGGGATGTCTCCGCGAAGACGCCCCCTCTACCGTTGGCGTCCTGCGGGCTCATGCACGGGGACAGCTTCGAGGAGCTAATAGCTGGCAGGTCCGTGCATGGAAGCATCCGGCTCGAGGCCGACTTCCGGGCCTTGCGTGAGGGGATTGCGTTGGCCGTTGTCGTTCAGAACGTCGTGAGCCCTGGTGAGGAGACGCGGCAGGTCATCACGCGGTGGGGCCTCACCCTCACAGGTGGACGCCAGATCGATATCGAGCGTCCACGCCTGGACTCGAGCAGGCACCGGATCACCATCACCATGAGGGGCGCCGCCGTGGAGCTAGGAGGAGAGGTCGCCTGGGCCGGCCTCATCCCGCACTCCGACGAGCTGCAGATGGAGGCTCCCGAGCACCTGTGGGCCAAGGACGCTCTCGCCGCGATCTCGAGCTGGGCCAATGGACTGCGCTACCTGCAGTCTCCTCGCGACCGCGTCACTTCGCGGTTCCGAACACCGTCCTCGACACCGAAAGCGTTGGGCCTCTCCGGGCACGAGGCCCCCTTTATGCTGGCTGCTTCGGACGACCTGCTTCGGGAAGCTCAAGGCTGGTTCTCGACGACCTTTGGCGTCAAGCTCGACGTCAGGCAGCAGGTGGACACGTCGATCATTGAGGTCGTTCAGGCACCTGGGCGAACGCCGGTCTCCATTGCGCAGGTTGGCCAGGGGCTGTCACAGGTGCTGCCGGTGGTGATCCAGTGCATCACTGCCAAGGAAGCGGGGCCAGGCGTAGACATCCTGGAGCACCCGGAGGCGGAGCTGCATCCGCGAGCGCACACTGCCATCGCCGATCTGATTGTCGCGCGCCGGCCCGGTCATGTTCGCCCCATTATCGTTGAGACGCACTCGGAGGTGCTGATGCTCCGGATCCGCCGCAAGGTAGCCGAGGGTACGCTCAACCCAGACGATATGGCGATCTACTGGGTCGGCCTAGACGACGAAGCGGGCAGCGTGAGCGTTCAGAAGGTGGAGATCAACAAAAGCGGCGATGTGAGCAACTGGCCCGAGGGTGTCTTCCAAGAGGACTACGAGGAGGTCGTGGCCATCCGGCGAGCGGCGAGGCAACGAGGTGAGCGATGATCATCGCCATCGACGAAGGCGTGGCCAACGATTCGGACGCCGTAAAATGGCTCGACGGGATCCTCCAAACCATCGAAGATGGGTGGCACATGTGGGATGTCAGCGGGCTGGAGGCCTATGCGAGCACCCTCTGGGTTACCGACAGCGACCTGAGAGGCCAGCGGATAATGGAGCTGTTTCGAGCGGCTGTCGGACGCCGTGACTGGGGCTCCGGAGCTGCCCCACACGGTCGGCAGATCCGGATCGTGCAGGAACCCGTTGGCGATGAGCACCTTGCCCCTGAGCCTGCCTGCCGGCTAGCGTGTGAGCGCCTCGTTGTGCTCGTCGAAAACCGCGACAGCGATGGCGCATTCCTCGAGCGTGTGATGGCAGAGCTGGATCGGCCCCTACTGAGGTGGTGGCACCTAACCCCCGCGCCTGCGGAGTTGGATGACCGCGGTGGAAAGGGGCAGATGCTAAACGAGGTCATGAGGCTCAAAGGTAGAAATCCGCGACCGCGATACGTCGTCGTGGTGGATAGTGACCGCAGGAGGCCTGGAGACGAACCGAGCGCTGAGGCCCAGCGACTCCAGCAGACGTGTGACACCCTCGGCGTCCCGTGCTGGGTTTTGGCGAAGCGGGAGGCTGAGAATTACCTGCCGCGGGAGCTACTTGATCAGCGACAGAACGTTGGACAGGACCATCAACGCCAGGTCGAAGCCTGGGACAGGCTGACAGATGACCTGAAGGACGTCTACGATATGAAGGACGGTCTCACCGCCGAGGACGAGAGGAACCTCTTCGATGAGCTATCCGAGATGGATCTACAACGACTGCGGCTGGGGTTCGGCGACGGTGTTGGACAATGCTGGCGTGAGCACGGCGGGCAATGCGCCGAGGCACTCCGGGAGCGCGGGCGAGGAGACCTCGAACGTGGTCTCTCCTTGATCAGAAGGGAGGTCTAGACAACATGACCACCGACAACCTGAATCGCACTCCAGAGGTGAAGCCTGAGGTCGTGTTCTTGGGCAAGATCCTGGAGCGGGTAACTGATGGGCGTATGCTCGTTCCTGAGTTTCAGCGCCCCTTCGTCTGGCGTCAGAGAGACATGCTGGATCTTCTGAGTAGCGTTCTCAACGGCTACCCCATCGGCAGCTTGCTCGTCTGGGAGACCGATGGACAGGTTAGTCCCATGAGCCGGGTTGGCCCGATTCCGGTGACGCCACGCCCAAAAGGTGTAAGGGCCTACATATTGGACGGGCACCAGCGCGTCGCCACGCTGCTCGGGACGCTCATGTTTCACGACGAGTTGGAAAACCCACAGCACGACGTGGACTGGAAGCTCTACTGCGATCTCGAGGCGATGGAGTTCTTGACGGAACCAAGAGGAGGACTGGAGCCCCAGCACTTTCCGGTACGAGAGCTGCTATCTACTTCTGGATACCTGGAGGCGTGCCGGGAGATCCAGGACAAGGTCGCCGATCACAAGCACGCGGCGAAGCTGCTCCAGGCCGCTGACAAGCTGGCCAACGCGGTTCGCAACTTCTCACTCCCGTTGATCACCGTGAGCGAAGGAGACATGGACACGGCGGTCACGATCTTCGCGCGCCTGAACCGCAAGGGGCGCAGGATGTCACCCGACGAGATGGTCTCTGCCCTGACCTACAAGGTGGACCAGTTTCATCTCGCGAAAGAGCTGGACAAGCTGCTGGACGACATCTCACATAGAGGTTTTGGCGGGCTGGATCGCATCTTCCCGCTGCGTGCCGTGCTGGCCGCCATGAACCGAGACATCTACGCTCGGGACTTCGCCGACCTGCTCATCAAGCCTGAGCTTCGCGAGAAGCTGCCAGAAGCGGTGGCTGCGACCAGGCAAGCGATCGACCGGGCCATCAACTGCTTGCAGGGGTGGGGGGTCACGTCGGACCGGCTGCTGCCCTATGGGCTCCAGCTCGTGTTCCTGGCCGAGTTCTTTCGACGCTGCCCCGAGCCCTCTCAGGAGGTCGCCAACCTTCTTCAGCGCTGGTTCTGGGTCACCTCGTTCACCGGGTGGTTCGGAGGAGTGAACTCGACACAGGCACGACTGGCGCTTGCAGAAGTGCGCGATCTCGCCGACAACGGCAACCTCGATGCATTCAAGCAGGTGAACCTCGACCAACCGGCCCTGCCGTTCCCGAGCCGGTTTGACACCCGAAGTGCCCGAGTTCATGCATTCCTGCTTTACCTTGCCTCACTCGGCCCACGGTCCCTGCGAGGCGAGGGCCACCTGGACCCAGGTGCGTTGCACGCCGAGCTACGCTCGAAGGCGCTGTCCTATGTCGTGGGCAGCGGGCTCCCATCTGAGCTGCAGAGCAGCCCGGCCAACCGGATGTACGCGGATCGCGATCACCGAGGTCAGGCGCTCAGGGCTCTTGCACAGCTCGACGATCCTGTTTTGGAGCAGGTCCTTACGAGTCATGGCTTCCCCCATGAGGCGCGAGAACACCTCGAAGGCAACGAACGAGAGGCGTTGATCAAGTGCCGCCTGGAGCACCTGATCGATGGCGAACGTAGTTTTATGTGCGAACGCGGAGTACAGATGCCTCAGCACAGGAGCGGAGATCCCATCGCGGACAGCGACGAGTCGGATTAAGATTAGCTCTCCAGAGAGTGAGCTTTCCCTGGGAGCCGCAGAGATGGGTATACTTCGACCCAAGGAGAACACAGGACAACCTGTCCGACAGCTCACACCCAAGCCCACCCTCAGCGCAGGACAGGCGGTCTGACGCCAACAGGAAGAAGCGAAGGCGAAAGCAGGCCCGGGCGGCGCGAAAGAACGGGCGCTCGAAAAAGAAGCTAAGGCGATGATCCCCTCTGCTCTGTCAGCTCAGCTCCAACAGGGGCTCAGAGATTTTTTGCGGTACTCCTTCTGGTCGTCCACGCCGGGGATGGAGCGGGTCATCGACGATCTGCTGGAGGAGCCCGGCGGGGTGATAAGGGGCCCCTACCTTTCGGTGAAGCTGCCTTTCGAAGGTGGCGGACGGGCGGACTTCTTCCCAGACGTTCCACTGGCGTACCCGCCGCACGCGCATCAGACCGTGGCCTTCGAGCGGCTCGGGGGGAGGAGGAAGCTGTCCACGCTGGTGGCCACGGGGACGGGGTCGGGTAAGACGGAGTGCTTCCTGCTGCCCATCCTGGACCACTGCCTCAAGGAGGTGGGGACTCCAGGGGTGAAGGCGATCCTGATCTACCCGATGAACGCCCTGGCCACTGACCAGGCCGGACGCATCGCACGGATGATCCACGGCAACGAGCGGCTGCGGGGCAAGATCACCGCGGGGTTGTACATTGGCGAGACCAGGGGAGCGGGCGAGGGCGGGAGCGGGAGCGGGGGCGAGGGCGGGAGCGGGAGCGGGGGCGAGAGTGGGAGCGGGAGCGGGAGCGGGGGCGGGAGCGGAGCCGGGAGTGGCGGGGGTGCTGGCGGCGGGGGTGCTGGTGGCGGGGGTGCTGGCGGCGGGGGTGCTGGCGGTGGGGGTGCTGGCGGCGGGGGTGTTGGCAGTGGGGGCAAGGGGCGAGGCAAGCGGGCGAGGCGAACGGGCGAGGAGGTCATGAGCGCCCGGAGCATCATAACCGACCGGGAGACCATGAAGAGGCGCCCGCCGTACATCCTGCTCACCAACTACAAGATGTTGGACTATCTGCTGCTCCGGCCGTGGGACCAGGGCATCTGGCGGGACAACCACCGGGGGGTGCTGCGGATGCTGGTGGTGGACGAGCTGCACACCTTCGACGGGGCTCAGGGGACCGACCTGGCATGCCTCATCCGGCGCTTGAAGCGGCGTCTGCAGGCAGATGATGGATCGCTGTGCTGCGTGGGGACGAGCGCAACCCTGGGAGAGGAGAGGTCGAGAGCGCAGCTCAGGGTCTACGCCGAGGAGGTGTTCGGAGAGCCATTCGACGACGGAGCGCTCATCGGGGAGTCGCGCCACAGCGCGCAGGCGTTCTTGGCCGATGCGTCGGTGGAGTACCTTGAGGAGCCAGGGGAGCACGACCTGGCTGCGCTCCAGCCGGTGACCGCGGAGAGCCCCAGGGGGTGGGTTCGTGCCCAGGCGCGGCTGTGGTTCGGCGACGAGGGGCCAGATGAGTCGGGGTAGGCCGTGGCCCTCGGAGAGCGGCTCAGGCGGCACGCCACCTTTCGAGCGCTCCTGGGTCTGCTCGACGGCCGGGTGGTGCTCATGGACGAGGTGGTCCAGGCGCTCTCTCGGGCACGGTCTACCTGGAGGAAGAACCCGGAGCTGGGCAGGCTTGCCGTGCAGAGCTTGATGGGGCTCACTTCGGTGGCCAGGAGCTTGCAACCGGAGCTGGACGCCACTAGGCAGAAGCGGGAGCTCCGGGGCGGCGTGGCCCCGACGCGGCCTTTCCTGGACGTGCGCTTGCAGCTCTGGCAGCGGGAGCTGGGACGCATGGTGGCGACGCTGGGGGCGCCGGGAACGGCAGACAGGCCCGAGCAGAGGCCACGGCTTCGCTTCTCGGACGACCTGGATCGGGAGCAGCGGCGCAGACACCTGCCGCTTGTTCACTGTCGCGATTGTGGGGCCATGGGCTGGGCGACTCGGATCGACCGCGACAAGCCCCACTTGTTCCGGTGTGACCTTCACAGCTTCTACCGCGCCTTTTTCAAGGCGGATCCGCAGGTGCGGTTTCTCTATCCCCGAGCGGCAGCTCCAGTTGGAGATCCGGCCTGGGAGAAGCTCCCGGTGGTCCGGGTGGACACCCGCAAGCTGGTCCTGCTGGAGCCCGAGGAGGAGCCCGAGCCGGGTGGAGCGGCGGCGGAGCTGGTGGTGGTGGCGAACACGCGATCAGTGGAGCCAGGGCAGGAGCGAGAGCGGAAGCAGGTGCTCTCTCGGGACTGCCCCTTCTGCGGGGCTCGGGGGAGCCTGGCGCTGGTGGGCTTTCGGGCGGCGACGTTGACCAGCATGTACGTGGACCAGATCTTCGCCTCCAGCTTCAACGATGAGAGGGACAAGAAGCTCCTGGCGTTTTCGGACAGCGTGCAGGACGCGGCGCATAGGGCCGGGTTCTTTGGGGCCCGGACCTGGCGAACCAACCTGCGGGTGGCCCTCAGGCGGGTGGTCCAGGAGGGCAACGAGGGGGTGTTGCTCTCAGAGCTCCCCGAGGTGTTCTGCGCACACTGGCGGGAGCGAATGGATGAGCCCACGTGGGTGGCGACCTTCATCGCGCCCAGCATGGCCTGGCTCCACGACTGGGACGCGCTCCAGCGCGACGGGGTGTTGCCAGAGGGGTCGAACCTGCCGGCTCTCGTGGCGCGCCGGCTGGCATTCGAGATCGCCCAGGAGCTCGGTCACCAGGCCACCATAGGACGCTCCCTGCCCCGGACCAGGGCGGCCACGGCCTACCTCGACCCGAAGCGACTGGAACTGGCCTGCGAGGCGCTCGTGGCCCCCATGCGCAACGAGGTGCCCGGGCTGAGGGATGTGAGCGTGGAGCGCCTGCGGGCCTTTGTGGTCGGGCTCATCTACCACCTGCGGGTCCGAGGGGCCATCCACCACGCGGAGCTGCCCTCCGAGTTTCTGAAGTCGGGCGGTGAGCTCCTGTGGATGTTCAAGCAGCAGGTGCACCTGCCCGCTTTTGGAAAGACATCCAGGATGCCCGCATTCTTGCAGGACCGGCCGGGATCCGCCCGGTTTGACACCTGGTCCAGCCCGAGGGGGCGGCAGCCTGGCTGGTACGAGAGATGGGTTACGCAGTGCTTCGCGTCGAACACTGCCCTCGGGGCGGACGCGAGCTCGGTGTACCCGGTGGCGCTTGCCGTGCTCGCTGCGCAGGGGGTCCTGCGCGAGCTCGTCGGAAAGCGGGGAGAGCGTATCTGGGGCGTGGCCGACGATGCCCTGCGGGTCGAGAGCGCGGTGTCCGGGCTCTGCTGCGCGCGCTGTCACCACCGGGTCCAGGTGGCCGCCAGGGAGCTGGACCTCTGGCGCGAGGTCCCTTGCCTGACGGCGCGCTGCACGGGCGAGTATCGGGAGGACGACGTCGATACGGCGGACTACTTCGGTCGGCTGTACTCTGTGGGCGATCTCCAGAGGATCTACACCGCCGAGCACACCGGGATGATCTCGGGCGAGGAGCGGGAGAAGATCGAGCAAAGGTTCAAGGCCGAGAGCGCCTCGCCACGGGAGACGGTGGAAGGCTCGCCGGACCACCACGCGCTGGCCCGCAAGCCCTGGTTCCCGAACCTGCTTTCGTGTACGCCCACGCTGGAGATGGGGATAGACATCGGTGACCTGTCGTCGATCATCCTGTGCTCGGTGCCCCCCACGCAGGCCAACTTCTTGCAGCGGATCGGGCGCGCGGGCCGGCGCCATGGCAACTCCCTCGTGCTCTCGGTGGCCAACGCGCGGCCCCACGACCTCTACATGTTCGCTGCGCCCCAGGAGATGATGGCCGGGGACGTCAGGCACCCAGGAGTGTTCCTGGACGCCTCTGCCGTGCTGGAGCGACAGCTCACGGCCTTTTGCTTCGACCGCTGGGTGGCCCAGGAGGGAGACGCGGCCGTGCTGCCCCGTCGGCTGGGGGAGGTGTTCGCCCACCTGGACGACGAGGGCTCCGCCCACTTCCCCCGCAACTTGCTGGCCTTTGTGGACCGTTACCAGCCCGCCATCTTGAGGGAGTTCCAGGAGATGTTCGCCGGGGCGATCACCGAGAGCACCCGGCGCAGCCTGCGGACCTTCCTGGAGGGAGGGGACAAGGGGGAGGCGAGCCTGCAGTGGCGACTCATCGAGGTGTGCCAGCGTGAGCGCAAGCAGCGGGAGAGCCTCCGGTCCAAGGCGCGCAAGATCACCAGCGAGCTGAAGAAGCTCAAGGAAAACGAGGCCAAGCCGCTGGACTTCGATGAGCAGGTGGAACGGATGGAGGAGGAGAAGGCGGCCCTTCAGGCCCTCATCCGGCAGGTGGATGGTCGGCAAACCCTGGAGTTTTTCACCGGTGAGGGGATGTTGCCCAACTACGCCTTTCCCGAGGCCGCGGTGCGGTTGAGCTCGGTGATCTGGCGCAAGAAAAAGCGGGTCCCGTCCCAGGGCAGCAAGTATGACACCTGGACCTACGAGTATGCGCGGTCGCCGTCGAGCGCACTGACGGAGCTGGCTCCCCAGGCGGACTTCTACGCCGGCGGTCGGCGAGTGCGGATAGACCAGGTGGATGTGTCGGTGACCGAGGTCGAGACCTGGCGCTTCTGTGATCTGTGCAACCACGCCCAGCGCATCGACCTCGGCGACCAGCCGACGACCTGTCCGGCGTGCGGCAGTGACACGTGGGTTGACGAGGACCAGAAGCTACGGCTCTTGCCGCTCAGGCAGGTGTTCGCCAACGCGCCGGACCGAGAGAGCCGGATCCGCGACGACCGGGATGACCGGCAGCCGCGCTACTTCCAGCGGCAGACCCTGGTGGAGTGTCGCGACGGGGACCGCCAGGGAGCGTGGTCGATTGAAGATCCTGCCGTGCCCTTTGGCTTCGAGTACCTGGCGCGGGCCACATTCCGTGAGGTCAACTTCGGGGAGCACTCGGACCAGGGCAACAAGATCCGGGTGGCTGGGCGGGAGGCGGCGAGGCCCGGGTTCCGGATCTGCGCCCGCTGCGGCAAGGTCCAGCAGGAGGGCAAGGACCCGGCGCACACGCTCTCGTGTCCCACCAAGGCCACCGGAGCAAGGCCGAGCATCGAGAGCTGCCTGTACCTGTACCGGGAGTTTTCCTCCGAGGCCCTTCGGCTGCTCCTCCCCTTGCCCGAGCTGGCCCAGCTCAACACCTTCGTGGCGGCGTTGCAGCTCGGGCTGAAGGCGCGCTTCGGCGGGAGCGTTGACCACCTGCGCACCACGGTCTACTCCGAGCCGGACTCGGGCAGCTCCCTGCGCAAGCAGTACCTGGTGCTCTTCGACAGCGTCCCCGGGGGCACGGGCTACGTGAAGCAGCTCGTCACCCCTACCAGGGAGGGCGGCGAGCTGCCGCTCTTCGAGGCGCTGGAGATGGCCAGGCAACGGCTGGAGGGCTGCTCCTGCTGGTCCGACACGGAGCGCGACGGCTGCTACCAGTGTCTGCTGGGCTACCGGAACGCCCGGGACATGGATGACGTCTCTGCTCGCGCAGCGGTGGAGCATCTTCGCGAGATCCTGGGCAAGCGCGACAAGCTCCAGCAGATCGAGTCTCTCAGTGACGTGTCGGTCCGTGGCCTCATGGACAGCGTGCTGGAGGCGCGGTT
>JAJRWW010000594.1 GCA_024276595.1 Myxococcota bacterium | reverse complement strand
GCTCCCTGGAGCTTGCGCATGGTCTTCTCCACAGGCTTCTTTTCGTCGCCCTCTTGGGGCGGGGGCATGTCGGGCCTCCTGGGCGCCGGTGGCCTGGGCAGGAGCGCCCTGCGAGGGAGGGCTCTGGCGGCTTTTGCGGATGGCGGCCTCGGTCCGGGGCGTGTCTTGGCGCCAGGCGGGGTGGCTCGAGGCCTGGTCTTCGTCCTGGGAGGCACCTTCGTCGGGCCAGGGGCAGAGGGCCCTGGAGCACCAGTGGGCCGCGCCGTAGAAGGCCTGGAGGCGGCGCGATGCCCCTCTTCATTGGCCGGGGTCGCGCGGGACCCTGGCCGCGTCGGCTGCGCGGGGGAGGTGGACGGGCGCGCGGCCGGACGGCTGGGGGCTGCCCATGCCGCGGTGGCCATGACCACCCCTGCCAGCAGCAGGGGCGGGAGCCAGGCGAGCCAGCGTCCTCGGGGGGGGGGGCGAGAGAGCCTCGGTGTCATCACTTTTCTCCTTGGCCTTTGCCGGCAGCGCGACACGCTCCATCACGGCGGCGGCCGCCTGGCTGGGCGGGCACGTCGCCGAGGGAGCACGACGTCCGGCGCGTTCCGGCGGGGCCCAGTGTACCCGCAAGCGCTGTGAAGGGAAAGATCACCAGTGACGCAATGACTGGGTGAGCCGTGAGCCTTGCGACTTGTCCTGGCTGGTCTGCGCGGTATGATTGGCCCTGTGGAGCACTGCAACCGGGAGACACACCATGCCGTTTTCGATCTGCAGCTTGTTTGAGCCTGGCGGAGCCGAGGGGCTCCGTGTGGTCCCGCGGACGACCCTTGCCGCGGGGCCCGCGCCGGCCGCCTCGCGCTCGCCCGCATCCCTGGTACAGGGCTTGACGGCGTTGCTGCTAGTGGGGTTGTTGGCGGTGCTTGTTGGAGGCTGCATTCCCTCGACCCCTGGGGGAGGGGATCCGGGCCTGTGCGGCAACGGCCAGGTCGACCCGGGCGAGCAGTGTGACGACGGGAACCGCCTGGACCACGATGGCTGCGACGGGCGCTGCCGGGTGGAGGGCTTTTGCGGCAATGGAGCTGTGGAGCCCATGGAGGAGTGTGACGACGGCAACTTCGAGGATGGGGACGGCTGTGACGCACGGTGTCAGGTGGAGCGGGGCTGCGGAAATGGGCGCCTGGAGGTGTTCGAGGAGTGCGACGACGACAACCTCGTTGACGGGGATGGCTGCAACGCCCTGTGCATGGACGAGGTGCCCGGCGCGGAGTGCGGCAACGCCATCCTGGAGCGGGGCGAGGGGTGCGATGACGGGAACACCGAGGATGGGGACGGCTGCGACGCGGCCTGCATGCGCGAGGACGGCTGCGGCGATGGCGAGGTCGCCGGGGATGAGCTCTGTGACGACGGAAACACGGTCTCCGGTGACGGCTGTAGCTGGGAGTGCAGGGTGGAGTTCGTTTGCGGCAACGGCTACTGTGAGGAGGCCAACTACGAGACCTGCTATCTCTGTCCCTCCGACTGCTGCCCCGACTGCGGCGACGGCGTGCTGGATCCGGGCGAGGAGTGCGACGACGGCAACAACGAGGACCTGGATGGCTGTGACAAGGGGTGCGGCGACGAGGACGGCACGCCCGAATGTGGCAACGGCATCTGGGAGCTGGGCGAGGAGTGCGAGGATGGAAACACGCAGATCCACGACGGCTGCTCGGACCAGTGCGAGATAGAGTTCGTCTGCGGGGACCAGCAGTGCGACAGCCAGATGGGCGAGACGTGCCAGCGCTGCCAGATCGACTGCTGCCCCGACTGCGGAAATGGCATCCGCGAGGTGGCCCACGGCGAGGAGTGCGACTCCCTGGACGTGGGAGGGCTGACCTGCGAGCAGGAGTGCTACGATGGGGGGGTTCTGAGCTGCACATCCTGGTGCACGCTGGACTTTGCGACCTGCCAGGGCAGCGGTCCGCAGTGCGGAGATGGCACCGCCGAGTGCTCCGAGCAGTGCGATGGCGCGGACCTCAAGGGCGTGACCTGCCAGTCCATCGGCTACTCCACGGGCACCCTCGGGTGCCAGGGCGACTGCACCCTGGACATCAGCGGCTGCAGCGGCCTGGTGTGGTACCTGAACGAGACCTTCGAGGACCCGAGCTGGGTTCAGACCAACTGGACCCTGCTGGGCGACTGGGAGGTGGGGCAGCCCACGGGCGCCGGAGAGGAGCCGGATCTGGCCCACGAGGGCAGCCTGCTGCTGGGCACCAACGTGGGCTCGGACTACTCCTCCAGCCAGTCCTACCTGGGCAACATGGCCATCTCCCCGCCGGTGCACCTGTCGGGGGCTCTCTCCCCGCAGCTCATTTTTTGGCTCTGGGGCGCGAGCTCCATCTCCGACGGCTACAACGTGTGGGTCACCAACAACGGCGGGGTGGACTGGGTGGTGCTGCCCAACCCGTCGCTGCCCTACGATGGCACCAGCGGCGGTGAGAGCTGCTGGGAGGGGATCTCCACCCACCAGAGCTGGAACGAGGTGGTCTTCGACCTCTCCGCCTTTGTTGGAGACACGATCCAGGTGGGCTTTGCCCTCTACAGCGACTCCTCCAGCAACTACTCGGGCATGTACGTCGACGATGTGCTCGTCAGCGAGGCCTACCTGGTGCCCGTGGAGATCACCACCGACACCCACCTCAGGCGAGCATCCGAGGGCCAGGCCTACCAGGTCCAGCTCGAGGCCAAGGGCGGCACCGGGAGCTACGACTGGTCCATCCTGCCCGGGGGCACCAACGCCGACTGGCTCTCCATCGATCCGACCACTGGCCTGCTCGCTGGCACCCCCGGCTCAGCGAACGTCGGGTCGGTGGAGCTCACGGTGCGCTGTGCCGAGTCCACCTTCCCCCAGAACTACCAGGATGTGCTGCTTCAGCAGCAGGTGGTTGCCCCGGTGGACATCCCCTATGAGACCGACTTCGACTCGGGCTTTCCCGGAGCCTGGATCCTGGAGGAGGACTGGGAGTGGGGTACCCCCAGCTCCGTGGGCCCCACCACCTGCTTCAACGGTCCCTCGTGCATCGGCACCCGGATCGCCGCCAACCACAGCGACTCCATGACCTACGCGACCTGCGTGGCGGAGCTGCCGCCCATTGATCTTGCGGGCACCACCAACCCCACGCTGTCATTCTTCCAGTGGTTTTTTACCTACGAGTACTCCGCCGCGGACGGGGGGACGCTGCAGATCTCCAGCGATGGTGGAAGCTCGTGGTCCTCGGTGACGCCGGTGCCGCCCTATGACGGGACCGTGTCCGGGGAGCCCGCCTACCACGGAGACCACTCGGGCCAGGGCTGGTATCGGGTGCTGGCCGACCTGTCTCCCTGGGTGGGCGATGTGGTCAACCTGCGCTTCGCCTTCTACTCCAACTCCTCCACCAATCGGCCCGGCTGGTACGTGGACGCGGTCGCCGTGACCGAGGCGTCGGACGTGCCCATAAAGATGGTCTCCGGGCAGAGCTTGGGGTACGCGCTCATTGGCGAGCCCTTCTCCAGGACGCTCGCCGCCGACGGAGGTCCCCCGGTGCTGGCCTGGTCCATCCAGCCGGGCGGGACGAACGACGGCTGGCTCTCCATGGATCCGGCCACCGGCACCATTTCCGGCACGCCGCTGGCCTCGAACCAGGGCCCGGTGTCGGTCGTGGTACGGGTGGAGAGCAGCTCGGATCCCTCCAACTTCGACGAGCAGATCCTCACGGTGGATGTGGCCACGGGCCTGTGGGCGGAGGACTTCGAGTCTGGCTCCGCCGGCTGGACCTTCAGCGGGAACTGGGAGTGGGGCGCGCCCACGGGCTACACGTCCAACGAGCCCGGAGCCTGCCACCTGGGCTCCGGCTGCCTGGGAACGGTCATGGGTGGCGCCTACTCCAACTCCATGACCTACTCTGGCAACCGCGCCGTCTCACCGAGCATCGACCTGACCACGGCGGTTGCCCCCCAGCTCGTCTTCTCCGGCTGGATGGCCCTGGAGGGCTGCTGCGATGGCGCCAACGTCTGGATAACCACCGACGGCGGCGCCACGTGGACGGCGCTGACCAACCCGAGCCTGGCCTTCAACACGACCATCTCCGGCGAGTCGGCCTGGAACGGCACCAGCTTCGCCTCCTGGAACGAGATCTCCTTCGACCTGTCGGCCTACGCGGGCGATCTGGTCCAGATCGCCTTCGCCCTGCACTCGGACTCGTCGGTGACCTACCCCGGCTTCTACGTGGACGACGTCCTGATCCTGGATTGATGGGCCCCACCGTTCGGGTGGGCACGAGGCCTGCTCCATACACACCGGCGGTGAAGTCGCGGTGCACGCACCGGCGCCAGTACCGACGAACACCCCCAGATCACAGCGCATCCGAGGTCTGAAGCTCAGCTTCCCTAGCGGACCTTGT
This sequence comes from Myxococcota bacterium, assembly GCA_024276595.1. Classification (GTDB taxonomy): domain Bacteria; phylum Myxococcota_A; class Polyangia; order HGW-17; family JAJRWW01; genus JAJRWW01. The sequence continues at coordinate 661 of JAJRWW010000594.1, read as the reverse complement.
AGCGAACACTGGCGCGAGCGCCGCCGCCACCGCCCACGTACATGAAGTAGACGCCAGGCCTGAGCACCAGCTTGCCCAGCTTGACGGGCCGCTCCACCGGCCGCTTCTGCTTCCACTGGTAGAACCGATAGACAGAGCCGTACGCTCCGCGGCGCTTGATGGTGAAGCCCCGGTCCTTGGGCGTGCCGCCCTTGACGCACCATGTGCCGCGGGTGAGGCGCTTTAGCTTGAACCCAAAGGCGCGCTTGCCCGCTGGAATGACGATCTTGGCCGGCTTGGCGTGGCACCTCCGGTCGATGCGGGCGGTGGCCGTGCGGGCCCCAGCCTTTTGGCTGCTCCGCGCTGAAGCGGCTGAATGGTCTAGCAGAAGCAGGGAGGAGGTGAGCAGAGCGAGGGTCGCATGGCGCATGTTGGTTTTCTCATTGGTGAGGGTGATGCGGTGGACGTCCCCGGGGGAGACGCAGACAAGGGCCTATTGATTCACATTCACTGGAAATGCCAGTCCAGATTACAAAAAATCGTCGCATTTGGCAGCGACCTTCGCGTCCGGGCCACCATCGTGCAGGCCACCGCCTCGAGCGTCGACGCCAAACCCTTGCGGCGCGTGGCGACGGCGCCCGGCAGAAGAAGAGGGGAGCCGGTGAGGGGAGTCGGGGATCCG
>JAJRWW010000593.1 GCA_024276595.1 Myxococcota bacterium | reverse complement strand
TCCTACAGAATTGTCGGCGCCAAGAGCATGCAGCAGTGGACCAAGCACTTGCGCTCCACCGCCCACCTGGACCGCTCCTCACCCACCCCGGGATCGCTGCTGCTGCGCCTGCTGAGGCTCGCCTTTTTGGGGCGCCTCTCTGCCGCCACCTTGAAGCGCGGCCTGGCCTCTGCCCACATGGGCCTGGCGGCTCAGAAACAGCTCATCCAAGGCTTCACAAAGTTGGTCGACGCGATCCGAAGCAAGGGCATGTTCTCACAACCCCCCCCTGGCACTCTGGCAGATATGACGATCGCATACCTGAAGACCAAGGTCGACGGCAGCGACAGGGTCGGGTACCGAGCCAGGGCCATTCTCCGCTCCACGGAGAAGGTCTTCCTGACGCTGTTCGTCGTCAAGGAGCGCGGCGCCTACCGCATCAGGGCGAGCTCGTGGATCGCAGGAGAGATGGGTATCGAGGCCCTGGCGCGGGCGCGACGGGGCGACCTGGCTGGCGCCCGGCGTTGGCTGGACTGGGCGCGCGACACCTCCGACGCCCCGATGTCGCCCTACTCCGGGTCGACCTTTGAGCACCTTTGGGAGCGACGGGTCAAGCAGGGGCGCAAGCGCATTCGGATCGCAGCGGCGCTGCTGGCCATCTCCTCCAAGCAGCACCGGAAGACCGCCACGAAGATCCTGCTGCGGGCCCTGGCTCGCCGACCCGACCGGGAGGTCAGGATCCAGATCCTGCGCGCCCTGCAGAGCACCTACTCCGCCCAGGGTCGCTTCGCCGACGCCGCCCGGGTCTATGGCAAGCTCTGGAGAATGAGCCACCGGGCCCGCAGGCTGCTGCTGGGCTATGTCGTAGCCCTGATCAGCGCCCGGAAGCTGCGCAAGGCCCTCCGGGTGGCCAGACGCTACCACAAGCGCTATCCCACGCGCTGGCAGGGAGGCGTGGCCTTGGCCATGGTCGCCTCTGCCAGGGGCAAGCTCAGGGAGGCTGCCAGGCATTACGACTCCGTGCTGGGGGAGAACGCAGGCCGGGCCATCGCCAGCAACAACCGTGCCTGGCTGGAGCTCTTTTTGCGACCCTTTGACGCCAAGCGCGCCCTGAAACTCGCCCGGCGGGCGGTGAATCTCAACGGCAGCAGCACCGCCAGCCTCGACACCCTCGGAAACATCCAGGCCGAGATGGGCAAGCTCCAGGCAGCCCGGGAGACCCTGAACAGGACCATCAGTGCCCTGGGCTGGATCAAGCCCCGAGAGCACCTGTGGTACCTCTACGGGCGCATCGCGGAGCAGCTCGGACTCCTGCCCGAGGCCCGCGCCTCCTACCTGCGGGTGCCCAGGCCCAAGTCCCCCGACCCAACCAGCGCCTACAAGCTCGCCCGGCGACGGCTCCGGTCAATGCCTTCCCCCTCTCCCGCCCGCCCCGCGCCAGCCCGGGCCAACTCCAGGTAGCCGCCCTGGCCCCCTGTGTCAGGATAGTTGTCGCCCTCAGCAGCAGAGTAGAGCCCGCCCCTGCGCCGAGTGGGACACGGGCCCCGACGCACGAGACCAAGGCCTCGCTGAAGCTTCGTGCGGCGATCGCTACTCGTCACCGAGCTCGGTCCCCGCGCGTAGCCGGTCGAGGTAGGCCTGGTACGCGTAGACGCGATCGCGCTTCTTGCCGGTGGTCTCCGCCAGGACGCCAGCGGCCTCGAGCGCCTCGATGGCGCGCCCCGCGGTGGGCTTCGTCGTCGACAGCGCCTCGACGACCCACGGCGCGGTCACGATGGGCCGGCTGGGCAGGCGCTCGAAGAGCTGCACGGCGAGCAGGTCGACGCCGGTGTGGTGGATGACGCGCTGCCGGTGGGCGGTCACCAGGGTGAAGAGATCGCGCGAGGTGGCGACGGCCTCGTCGGCGATGGTCGCCACCCCGTCGAGGAAGAAGTCCAGCCACGCCTCCCAGTCGCCGTCGACGCGCACCGCGTTGAGGCGGCGGTAGTACTCCTGCCGATGGCGCTTGAAGAAGAGGCTCAGGTAGAGCAGCGGGCGCGTGAGCAGGCGCCAGTGCTCGAGCAGCAGGGTGACGAGCAGGCGACCGATGCGTCCGTTGCCGTCGAGGTACGGGTGGATGGTCTCGAGCTGCACGTGGAGCAGACCTGCACGGACCACCGCCGGCAGCGCGTCGTCGGCGTGGATGTAGCGCTCGAAAGCGGAGAGCACCTCGGGCGGCGCGTTCGGGGGTGGGGGCACGTAGGCTGCGTTCCCCGGCCGACTGCCGCCGATCCAGTTCTGGCTGCGCCGCACCTCGCCGGGCTGCTTGCTCTCGCCGCGCACACCTCGGAGCAAGAGCCGGTGCGTCTCGTTGAGCAGCCGCATCGAGAGTGGCAGGCCGGAGGGGTCGGCGAGCTGCTCGCGCGCGAAGGTCAGCGCGTCGAGGTAGTTGCAGACCTCTTCGACGTCCGCGTTCGGCGGGGGCGCGTCTCGCCTCGCGGTAGCGTTTCGCGCTCTCGCCCCCCCCGCGCTGGTTCACGCCACCAGCGCCAAAAAGCCCCGTGCGCCGCAACCCCCTGATTCCAATGGCCACTTTTCTAGCCAAAGCGGCTATTCCAACTCGCCGTTACAGGATGGATGGAAGCCAGATCAGCTTGGATCGGCTTGACAAGCACTGCCGCAACTGCTCTACCTGACACCGAAAAAGCCAGGCAAGCGGAGGCGAGCATGAGCGAGGTCAAACCCAGACGAATAGCCGCGGCAAGGCAGATGAAGAAGGTCATGGCAGACCACTTCCTCGGCATCGACGCGGCCTCCAAGGATCCCGCGCGGAAGGTGGCCTGGTGCACCAGCGTCGGACCCGCGGAGCTCCTCCAGGGCTTCGGCTTCGAGGTCTACTACCCGGAGAATCACTCCGCCATCCTGGGGGCCACCCGCAAGGCGACCGACTACATCCCCCACGCCAACGCGGTGGGCTACTCCCCGGACATCTGCTCCTACTTGACCGCCGACGTGGGAGCTTTTCTCCAGGGCTACACTCCCCTGACCCGGGCCTATGGCATCCAGTCCGTACCCAGACCGGACGTGCTGGTGTACAACACCAACCAGTGCAGAGACGTGCAGGACTGGTTCATGTGGTACGCGCGCCACTGGGGGGTGCCCTGCCTGGGCATCCAGACCCACAGGAACATCGGCCCGGTGGCGGACGACCACGTTGCCTCCATTACCGCCCAGGTGGAGCGTCTCGCCACGGAGCTGGAGGAGATCGCTGGCCCCCTGGATCCGGACCGATTCCGCGAGTCTGTGGCGCTCTCGAGGCGCTGCTCGGAGCTGTGGGAGCGAGTGCTTTGCACCGGCGCCGCCCGGCCCGCTGCGCTCACCTTCTTTGACGGCACAATTCACATGGGGCCGGCGGTGGTCCTCCGAGGCACCCAGGCGGCGGTGGACTACTACGAGCTGCTGCTGGCCGAGCTGGAGCAGCGGGTCGCCGACGGGGTTGCAGCCGTCGAGGGAGAGCGCCATCGGCTCTACTGGGAAGGGATGCCCGTGTGGGGCAAGCTACGCCCCCTGAGCCAGCAGTTCCTGGAGCTGGAGACCTGCGTCGTTGCGTCCACATACTGCAACTCCTGGATCTTCAATCAGCTAGACCCGGACGACCCCTTCCGCTCCATGGCCCGGGCCTACACGGAGCTATTTATCGTGCGCGACGACGCGGTCAAGGAGGACTACATCGCCTCCATGTGCGAGCAGTACCAGGTGGACGGGATCGTCTACCACGACGCCAAGACCTGCCCCAACAACTCCAACAACCGATACGGAATGCCCCAGCGCCTCTCGGAGCGCCTCTCCCTGCCCTTCCTTGTCATCAACGGAGATCTGAACGACCTTCGCTGCTACTCCGAGGAGCAGGCCAAGACATCCATCGAGGCGTTCGTGGAGCAGCTCGACCAGGCCAACTGACCCCCATGACCCTCTTTGCCGGAATAGACGTGGGCAGTGGCTACACCAAGGCCGTCATCCTGGATGAGGGCCGCGAGGTGCTCGGCAGCGGGCTAACCCACTCCGGGGCCAACTTCGGCGAGGCGGCCGAGCGCGCCAGGGATGAGGCCCTGGCCGAGGCCGGCGCCGACGCCCAGCAGATCACCGCCTGTGTCTCCACCGGCTATGGGCGCAGCAACGTGACCTTCGCCGAGGCCCGTCGCACCGAGATCGACTGCCACGCCAGGGGAGCCTACTACCACTTCCCACGGGCGATGACCGTGGTGGACATCGGTGGTCAGGACAACAAGGTCATCCGGGTGGACGCCACTGGGCGCCGTATCGACTTCGCCATGAACCGCAAGTGTGCCGCCGGGACGGGCTCCTTCCTGGAGGAGATCGCCTTCTGGCTGAAGGTCCCCCTGGACGAGCTCAACCGCATGGCCGACCGGTCCACGGACGCGAGCGTCACCCTGGGCTCCTACTGCACGGTGTTCGCAAAGACCGAGATCCTCGCGCGGATCCGCGAGGGGGTCCGGGCAGATGACCTGGCCAGGGCCGCCATCGACTCGGTGGCCAGGCGGGTGCTCGAGTCCCGGGTAATCACTGGCTCGGTGGTGCTCACCGGAGGGGTCGTGGCCCACGTGCCGCGCATGAAGCAGACCCTCGAGGGCGTCCTGGGCGTGGAGGTGGACGTGCCCCCATCCCCCCAGCACACCGGCGCCCTGGGGGCAGCCCTGGTGGCGTACAACGTCGCCGAGAGCCAACAGACAGGCCGCTGAGGCGGCCTCCAGAGGTGTTCACATGGCCAACCTGGATCCTCTCTTTTTCCCAAAGTCCATAGCCGTAATTGGCGCATCGGATCGCCCCCTCACCATTGGCCACCGCATCGTCAGCAACCTGCTGCAAAAGGGCTTCGTGGGGCGAGTCACCCCGGTGAACCCCAAGGGGACCTCCATCCTCGGTCTAAGGTCGGCGCCCTCCATCCTGGACGTGGATGGAGAGGTGGACCTGGCCCACGTCATCGTCAAAAACAGCCTGGTGCCCCAGGTGCTGCACCAGTGCGCCGACAAGGGTGTTAAGGTCTGCATCGTCAACACCTCCGGCTTCAAGGAGATGGGTCCAGATGGCGCAAGGGCAGAGCGGAAGCTGGTGGACCTGGCTAGGGAGCGCGGCCTTCGCCTGTTTGGCCCGAACTGCCAGGGGGTCATGAACACCGACCCCGCGGTGAAGCTCTACTCCAACTTCACCTTCGCCGACATGTGGCCCGGTCACATCTCCATGGTCTGCCAGGGAGGCGGCGTGGCGGAGGTGATCAACAACTACTTCGGCATGCACCGGGTGGGCACCCGCATGTACGCCAGCAACGGCAACGCCTGCGACATCTCGATCCCGGAGATCCTCCAGTACTACGGGGATGATGACCAGTGCCACGCCATTGTGCTCCACGTGGAGAGCTTTGCCGACCCGGCCCAGTTCCTCGAGCTGGTGCGCCCGGTGGCGGCCAAGAAGCCCATCCTGGCCCTCAAGAGCGGCACCACCCCGGAGGGGGCGCGCGCGGTCTCATCCCACACCGGAGGTCTCATGGCCGCCGACACTGTCACCGACGTGATCTTCGACAGGTGCAACATCCTGCGCTTTGGGAGCCTGGCGGAGCTGTGCGAGGCGGCAGAGGCCTTCGCCACCCAGCCCATCCCAAGGGGCAACCGGCTCGGGATGGTCACCAACGCCGGCTCGCCCGCCATCATCGTCACGGACGAGGCGGTTGGCGCTGGCCTGGCGGTGCCGGACCTGGCCGAGGAGTCCAAGGGGGCCCTGAGGAAGGAGCTCCAGGCCATAGCCTCCATCGCCAACCCCATAGACATGATGGCCACCGCCTCTGGCCCGGAGTTCTCGGTCTCCCTGCGAACCCTGCTGGACGACCCCAACATGGACGCCGCGGTGGTGTGCTTCATGACGCCCTTCTTCGTCGACACCCTCTCCATCGCCGACGCGATAGTGGAGCAGGCAAAGCGCACGGACAAGACCCTCATCGCCGTCGCCATGACCAACCCCGAGGGCAAGCCCGAGTGGCGCGAGGCGGTGGACCGGGTCCGCGGAGCAGGGGTGCCCGTGTACTACTTCCCCGCCTCGGCGGCGCGGGTGCTGTACCACATGGACCGCTTCCGACGGCTCAGGGAGCGCCCGGAGGCAGCGCCTCCCGACCTGCGCGTGGACACCAGGAGGGCGGCAGACATCCTGGACCGGGCGACACCCGGTCCCGAGGGCTTCATCCCCCCCGAGGACGTCTCCGATCTGCTCGCCGCCTACGAGATCCCTGCCGCCCTGGAGGGCCGCGGAGAGAGCTGGGACGAGATCAAGGAGGCTGCAGCCCGGGTGGGCTACCCGGTGGTCCTCAAGGCGGAGGCTCCCACGCTCATTCACAAGACCGAGGCCAACGCGGTGGCCCTGAACATCACTGGCGAGGCTCAGCTCCGGGCGGCACATGACCGGCTCCTGGCGAGCCTCGGCGAGAGCCACGAGCTGAGCTTCCTGGTGCAGAAGTACCATGCCCGGGGGGTCGAGGTGATCCTCGGCGGAGTGGCGGCCCCGGACCTGGGCTCCATGGTGATGTTCGGCCTCGGGGGAGTGCACGTGGAGCTGTTCAAGGACGTGCTCTTCGGCCTGGCTCCCCTGAGCTCCCCGGAGGCGGAGACGCTCATTGACGGGATAACCGCTGCACCACTGCTCTCCGGCTACCGGGGTGCACCCCCGGTGGACCGTACCGCGCTGGTGGATCTCCTGCTTCGGGTCTCTCGCCTGCTGGCCGACCACCCCAGGATCTGGGAGCTGGACCTCAACCCGGTCATGCTCTTCCCCGAGGGGACCCGGCCGGCAGTGGTGGACGCGCGAGTCAAGCTCGGGCCGCCCCGGGGGAAGGCAGCAGGGGACGGCTCGGCGCGCCCCTAGACACGCGAGGGAGGACAGATGGCACATTGGATGAACCTCGGGCAGATGCTCTGCCTCAACGCGGCCAAGTACCCCGACACCGTCTGCCTGATGGACGCCAGGCGGAGCTACACCTTTCCCGAGACCAACGCCCGGGTGAACCGCCTGGCCTCCGCGTTCATTGAGATGGGCCTCGTCAAGGGGGATCGTGTCTGCTGCCTTCTGGAGAACTGCATCGAGTTCGTGGAGGTATACCTGGCCGCGGCCAAGATCGGCCTCGTAGTCAATCCCATCAACTTCCGGCTCGTGGCTCCGGAGGTGCGCTACATCGCCAACCACGCCGAGGCCAGAGCGTTCATCGTCCACGACGAGCTGTGCCCCACGGTGGACTCAATCCGCGCGGAGCTGGACACCATCCCTGCCGGCCGTTTCGTGGTGGTGGGTGAGCCGGTGGATGGCTACCTCCCGTACGAGGACCTGCTCTTGGGGGGCTCGGAGCAGGAGCCCGACGCTCAGGTGCTCCCCTCGGACACCTGGATACTGCTGTACACCTCGGGCACCACGGGCAAGCCCAAGGGGGTGCTTCGCTCCCACGAGTCCTACGTGGCCTTCTACCTGATCAACGCGGTGGACTTCGGCTTCCGCCAGGGGGACAGGGTGCTCAACATCATGCCCCTGTGCCACGTGAACACCACGTTCTTTACCTTCACCTTCACCTACATCGGGGGCACGACCTACGTGCACCCAGCGCGGCGCTTCGATCCTGCCGAGCAGCTAGCCATCATCGAGCGGGCCAAGATAAACTTCATCTCCCTCATCCCCACCCACTATGCCATGCTCCTGGCCCTGGATCCGGAGGAGCGGGCTCGCCACGACGTCTCCTCCGTCAAGAAGCTCCTGTGCTCCTCGGCGCCGGCGCGGGTGGAGCAGAAGAGAGCCATAATGGAGTGGTTCTCAGGGGTGGAGCTGTACGAGGGCTACGGCTCCACGGAGGCCGGCATCGTCACCACCCTCATGCCCCACGAGCAGCTCACAAAGCCCGGCTCCATCGGCAAGGAGAGCCTCGGCACGGACTTCGTCAAGATCCTGAACGAGCAAAAGGAGCCCGTGCCGGACGGGGAGATAGGCGAGCTCTACAGCCGCGGGCCCATGCTCTTCGACGGGTACCTCAAGGCGCCCGAGAGGACCGCTCAGGCCCATGCTGGAGAGTGGTTCTCCGCCGGTGACATGGCCTACAGGGACCCGGATGGCTACTACTACCTGGTGGACAGAAAGAACAACATGATAATCACAGGTGGGGAGAACGTGTTCCCCTCCGAGGTGGAGGGCGTCATCTCCACCCACCCGGCGGTCTTCGACGTCGCGGTCATCGGGCTGCCAGACCCCAAGTGGGGAGAGGCAATCCGGGCGGTGATAGTCCTGCACGACACACCCGAGGCCCGGGCCACCACCGAGCAGGACATCAAGGAGCACTGCGCCGCTCGCCTAGCCGGGTACAAGCGCCCCAAGTCCGTCACCTTCATCCAGGCGCAAGAGATGCCGCGCACGACAACGGGCAAGATCCTCCACCGCATCTTGCGCGACCGCTACTCGGCGGCGGACCGATAGCTCACCTGCCACCGGTGCGAGAGGACTCGAGATCATCCAGTGAGCAGGAGAGCCAACAACAGCGGCAGGAGCGGGGAGCCATCCGTGGCCCCGGCCAGCGAACCACACAGCACCCGACGCCAGCTCGCGCGGGCGTCCCTGCTGGCGGTGGTGGTGATCTCATTCGTGGGGAGCGGGCTGGCTCGGCAGTGGCTGACAGCCTCACGGGCGGAGCAGGGCGCGAGCACCGGCGCCAGGACGAAGGACGCCCGGCGCATCGTCTCCCTCGCCCCCTCCGTCACCGAGACCCTCTTTGCCGTGGGATGCGGAGATCGCCTGGTGGGTGCCACCCGCTACTGCGACTTCCCTCCTGCCGCCCGGCGCATACCTCGAGTTGGCGGCTACATGGACCCCAGCTTCGAGCGCATCGCCGAGCGGAAGCCAGACCTGGTGGTGGCCCTGGATGGGCCGGTCCACAAGCGCGTGCGTGCCTACCTGAGGCGAATGGGGATGCCCCTCCTCACCGTGGACCACGAGTCCCTGGCGGGTATCGTCTCGAGCATGGATCGGCTCGCCGCGGCCTGCGGCAGGCCCCGTAAGGGTGCCAGCCTGGCTGCCGTGGCACGCCAGCGCCTGGCCCGGGTGGCCGCGAGGGTGCGCGGCCTGCCGCGCCCGAGGGTGCTCATAGTCTTTGGCCGGGCCACGCTCACCGGTCCAATCCGCGAGGTGTACGTGGCCGGCCGCAAGGGGCTCTACGACGACGTGCTCCAGAGGGCTGGCGGGCGCAACGCATTCCCCAGGGATGTGCCCGCCTACCCCAAGCTCTCCGCCGAGGGCATAACCTCCCTGGACCCGGACATCATTCTTGAGCTGGCGCCCGAGCTGGGGCGCAAGGGCGCCTCCCATGAACAGCTCATGGCCTCCTGGCGCACCATGCCCAGCCTCCGGGCCGTGCGGACAGACGCGGTGCACATCCTCCCGGGCTCTTACGGCGAGGTGCCAGGGCCCCGCTTCGTCGACCTGGTGGAGCACCTGGCCGCCCTGCTGCACCCACCGGTGCCGGGGCTCAACCCATGACCCCGCCAGCCATCGAGGTGCGTTCCCTCTCCCTGGCGGTGGGCGCCTCGCTCCTCCTTGATCAGCTCTCCTTCCAGGTGGAGCGGGGCGCCAGCCTCGCCATCTTGGGCCCCAACGGCGCGGGCAAGACCACCCTCTTGCGGTGCCTGCTGCGCATCCACTCCTCCTGGACCGGCGAGATCCTCGTGGACGGCAGGGGCCTCCGCGACCTCCGGCAGAGACAGCTCGCCCGCCGCATGGCCTACGTACCCCAGCTCGAGGGGCGCCGCTTCCCCTTTGCCGTGCGCGAGTTCGTCACCATGTCCCGCTACCCCCACCGCGACGCCTTTGGCGGCTCCACGGCCGAGGACAGGCGCGCCGTGGACAGCGCCCTCGCCCTGGCTGAGGTGGAGGAGCTGGCAGACTGCCCCATGGAGGTCCTCAGCGGCGGGGAGCGCCAAGAGGTCCTCATCGCCGCCGCCCTGGCACAGCAGGCCGAGATCCTGCTTCTGGACGAGCCCACCGCCTTCCTGGACTACCGGCACCGGGTTCGGATTCACGAGATCCTGGCCAACATTCGTACCGAGACGGGCGCCACCACCGTGCTGGTAACACACGACCTCAACGAGGCCCTGGCAGTGGCCACCGATACGCTGGCCCTGGACCGGGGCCAAAGGATCTTCGCCGGCCCCGTGTCCGGCCTCCTGGACCCTGCCGTGGTCTCCGAGATCTTCGGTGTCACCTTCGAGCTGCTCCAGCGGGACGGGGGCACGCCTCTGCTGGTCCCCGGCTCCATCGTGAAAGAGCCTCCCCCATGACCCCACCCCGACACCCTGTGAAGGTGCTACTGGGCCTGGGAGCCCTCTCCGTGGCCGTGCTCTCGCTCGCGCCTTTCTTTGGCGGATACCATGTCCCCTTCTCGGTGATCTTGGGCAAGGCCAGCGCCAGCGAGGCCATGGTCTTTTGGCAGATGCGAGTCCCGCAGGTCATGGTTGCCTTCCTGGCGGGGGCCGGCCTCTCGGTCTCTGGTATGGCCTTCCAGGCCATGTTCCGTAACCCCCTGGCCACGCCCTTCACCCTGGGAGTCGCGAGCGGGGCGTCCCTGGGCGCGGCCCTGTACGTGCGCAGCGGGCTCCGGCTGGACCTCCCTGGCATCCCCGGGGTCTCAGTGGCCGCATTCCTGGGCGCCTTCGCTGCGATCGGTCTCGTGTACTCCCTGTCCACAGGGAGACGCAAGCTCTCCGCCGCGGGGATGCTGCTGGCCGGGGTCGCAATCAGCTTCTGCTGCTCCAGCCTGCTGCTCTTCGTGCAGTACATCAGCCGGGTGGGTCACTCCATCCGGATAATGCACTGGCTCATGGGAGGGATGCACGTCTTCGGCTATGCCGACGTGTTCAATGTGCTGCCCTTCGTGACCTCTGGCGCTGCCGTGCTCTTCTACTATCGCCACGAGCTGAACCTGCTGCTGGTGGGCGACGACATCGCCGCCAGCCGTGGGGTCGCCGTGGGCCGGGTGAAGATCACCCTGTTTTTTGCCACCTCCTTCACCGTGGCTGGCATCGTGGCTGTCTGCGGGCCCATCGGCTTCGTGGGGATGATGATGCCCCACATTGCCCGACTGCTCATCGGATCGGACCATCGAACCCTCACCCCTGCCAGCCTCCTGGCCGGAGGCGTGTTCCTGGTGCTCTGCGACCGCCTGGCGCGCACGGTGGTTCCCCCATCCGAGGTTCCAGTGGGCGTGGTGACCTCCCTGCTGGGCGGCCCCTTCTTCCTGTGGCTGCTCATTCGACGAGGAGTGGACTGAAAAGGAGCCTCGCGCCCATCTGTGCTATGCTGCCTAGCCATGTGCCCGACACCACGAGAGCCAGGCCCCGCCCCCCGAAAGAGATCGCTGGAACCCACCTTCGCCCCGCCACCGCGAGCCGCCATGCTGCTCGGGCTGCTGCTGGCTGGGAGCCTCTCTGCGTGTGGCGCTCCCGCACCACCCACCTGTGCCGAGCTGTGCAGCGACGTCGCATCGGACCCGGACATCTGCCGTTCGGCCTGTGAGAGCAAGGACGTGGCCTACGCCGACACGGTGGTGGCAGCCCCTGGAAGCACTGGG
>JAJRWW010000592.1 GCA_024276595.1 Myxococcota bacterium | reverse complement strand
GCGCCAGCCCCCTGCGTGAGTGGCGATGAGCGACAGGCTCCGCACCCGCCCGGGCCAGCGCAGGGCCAGCTCCTGGCTCACCATCCCGCCCATGGAGACCCCCACCAGGTGGACCTGCTCCCACCCGAGGTGATCTAGCAAGCGGAGGGCGTCCCCTGCGAGCAGCTCCATGGTGTATGGGCCCGGCGCCGCGCGGGAGTCTCCGCAGCCGCGGTGGTCGTACCAGGCGACGCGGTGGTGCTCGGCCAGGGCGGGGACCTGGTGCACCCAGGCGCTGCCCGGCACGATATAGCCCATGATGAGCAGCACCGGAGCCCCCCCCTCGCCCGCCACTCCAAAGGCCAGGCTGACCCCGTCTCCCTGGAGACGGTGGCAGGGCCTGAGGTCCCCCCGCTCCAGCTCCCAGGATGGACGCGCAGGGCTCACCTCTCTCCTCCGGTGCGCCTCGTGCGCGCGTACAGGTCGAAGACCTGGCGCGAGGTGAGGCTGGGAGTGAAGCCGAACTTCTGCTTGAGACGGTCGTTGGCAAGCACCGGTCGATAGCGAAGAAAGCCCACCTGCTCCGGGCCGTAGGGCGTCAGCCCCAGTCGCTTCAGCACCCCGAGGCCCCTCGCCACGAGAGCCGGGGGCAGGGCCACGTAGGGCTTTTTTAGCCGGCGGGCGATCTCCCGCATGGTCATGGTGCCGTCTCCGGCCAGGTTGTACACCCCTGCACCGGGTCCGAAGATCCCCTCCTCTATGGCTCCCACCACGTCCCTGTCCCAGATGAATACGAAGGGAGCCGGGGAGCCGCGCAGGCCCAGCACGACCGGCTTTTCGAAAAGAGCTGTGATCTGGTTGGAGACCGACTCCCCCAAGATGGTGCCCACGCGGAAGACGAGCTGCGAAAGCTCGGGGTGCCTGTCCCGGTAGTCCGAGAGGATCTTCTCCACGATGCGCTTGTGGTGAGAGTAGGCGAACTCGGTGTTTCCCCGCAGCGGGTGGTCCTCGTAGAGCATGCGCGCGTTGTCCGCGTGGTAGCCGTAGGCGGCGCCGCTGGAGGTGACGATGAGCTTGCGTACGCCTCCTGCCAGACAGGCGTCGAGCACGTTTCGGGTCCCCTCCACGTCCACCGAGTACATGAGCTCCCGGGTCTGGTTCGGGGAGGGCGTCACGATTGCGGCCAGGTGCACCACGGTGTCCGGGCCAGCCTCGGCGATGAGGTCGGCCAGCTCGCCGGAGCGCACGTCCAGGGTGGCCCAGGTCACGCCGGGAGGGGCGCCCCCCACGGGCTCCCTTATGTCTGTGGCCAGGATCCGCTCGAGGCCCCTGGGGCGCTCCGCCAGGGACCTCACGAGGAGGCTGCCAATATACCCCGCCGCGCCTGTCACCAGCACCGTCGGCCGCCCTCCCTCGTTGCTCGGAGCGCTCATCCGGCTGGCTCCTCGTGCATGTCCTTGAAGGTCTTGAGGTTGGGTGCCCACATGTGCTTGACCGGGTCCACGTCCACGTGGATCACGGCGGGCCTTCCGGCGGCCAGGGAGCGCTCTATGGCTCCCGGGAGATCCCCGGGGGCCGAGGCCCGCTCCCCGTGGGCACCCATGGCCTCCCCGAGGAGATCGAACCGGATCTCCCCCAGGTCGGCGTTGATGGTCTCCTCTGGCCCCAGGGAGCGCAGCAGGAGGGTCTTCACGGGCCGGAGGCCGAACTGCTGGTTCATCTTGACCATGCCCCACTGCCGGTCACACAGCACCAGGTAGATCACCGGGAGGTGGTTCCTCACGGCTGTCTCCACCTCCTGCATGTGGAAGCCCATGGCCCCGTCCCCGATGACACAGTAGACCCGTCGGTCCGGGTGGGCCACCTGGGCGCCGAGGGCCTGGGCAACGCCGGCCCCGAGCATGCCCATCTTGGGCGTGGTCACCACCGTGCCCGGCTCGCGGATCTCGTGGTAGAAGTTGGACCAGACGGCGGTGTTGCCGCCGTCCACCACCATGATGGCGTCCTGGGGAAAGCAGTCCTGGCAGGCCTGGAGTACCCGGGCCGTGTGCATGGGCACCCCGTCATCGTCGAGGGCCTCGTCGAGCTGCTCTCGCCTGATCCTGCAGGCGTCCTTGATCTCGCCCAGGTGTCTCCGGCGCTCGGAGAGCCGCTCTGCCGACTCGGGCCGCTTCTCAAGCAGCGCCACGAGCTTGCAGCAGAAGTCCTTGACGTCCGCCATGATTGGAAGGTCTGCTGGGCGAATGTTCCCCAGGTGCTCTGCGTCGATGTCCACCTGGATGAGGCTCTGCCGGTCCGCCGGTGCCCAGTAGGGGGGCTTTCCCCACCAGTCCGTCTCTCCCAGACGTGAGCCGAGCACCAGCACCGCGTCCGCTTCGTTGCGCGCCCGGGCGATTGCGTCGATGTAGATCATCGGCAGGGCTTGGGGCCCCCGCTCGTCCTGGCAAGCACGGGCGGCCCAGCTAGTGCTCAGGGGGGCCTCCAGCAGCTCGGCCAGGCGGCGCACCTCCTCCTCGGCGCCGGCGTGCAGCACCCCTGAGCCAGCGTGGAGGAGCGGATATCGGGCGCCAGAGAGCATCTTCGCCGCCTCTGCCACCTGCTCGGCCGTCGCCTGGAGCGGCGTGAGACATCGGTACCTGGAGGGTTCGCGGAACCAGGTGGGGTCAGGATCGTGGCTGGAGTTCATTATGTCTTCGGGCACGTCCACGTGCACCACACCGGGGCGTCCGGTGAAGCAGAGGCGCAGCGCCCGCCGCATTATCTCTGCCAGCCGATCCACCGAGGGGACCGAGCAGCTCCACTTGGCCATGGGGGCGATGACGTCCACCTGGGGGAAGTACTGGAAGGTGCCCCCGCGGTCCGGGTAGATGATCTGCGTCCGTCTGGAGCTGGTGACGAGCAGAACCCGGTTCCCCTCCGCGTTCTCCACGGCGACCCCGGGCAGCACGTTGGCCACCCCTGGGCCATTGCTGGCCATGCACACCCCGAGCTTGCCCGAAAGCCGCGCGTAGGCGCCGGCCATGTGCACTCCAGAGGTCTCGTGACGAGGAGTGACCAGGTCGATGCCGTGGGCGGCCATGGTGGAGTAGAAGCCGAAGTAGGTGCCGTCGATTATGCCGAACACCTTCTCCACCCCCTCTTCAGCGAGCATGATCGAGATGATCTCGCCGCCCTTGATCTTCTTGTTCCGCTTCAGCCTGGCCATGACTCCCATCTGGTTTCTCCTCCCGCCGAGGTTCGGCGCTTCGAGCTTTTCTGGATGCCGGTCGCAGAACGTGGTATACATCATCTTGACCTATCGGTCAAACCGTTTGGTTAAAGCAATCGGTCACTGCGAGGCTGGTCCATGGCGAGAGCAAAAAAAATCAACAGATCCAGGCCGGAGCGAGCCATCCAGATCCTGGATGCAGCGGCCGAGCTCATGGGTGAGCTGGGCTATGACGGGGTGAGCGCCCGGGACATCGCCGAGCATGCCGGGGTGAACAAGGCGCTCGTCTTCTACTACTGGGGATCCAAGCCGGAGCTCTTCGAGAAGGTGCTCGAGCGCTACTACCACGCTCACCGCGACGCGCTGGCCCGCGCCTTTGACACCCCCGGCAGCACGACCGAGCGGGTGCACCGGGTGTTGGACGCGTACCTGGACTTCATCGAGGAGCACCGGATCTACCCGCGTCTGGTGCAGCAGCAGCTCTCCGGGGGAGGCCCCCACCGGGAGATGGTGCGCAAGAACCTGGCCCCGTTTTTTCACTGGCTCACGGAGCTGCTCTCCGAGATCGCCCCCAGCAGCGGCCCCCTGGCGGCCAGGCACTTTTACATGTCCATCTCGGGGATGGTCACCAGCTACTTCACGGTGGCTCCGGTGCTGGCGGAGCAGTGGGGCTCGGACCCCATGAGCCCGGCGGCCCTCGCCGAGCGCCGAGAGCACTTGCACTGGCTGGCAGACACCCTGCTTTCCGGGCTACAGCAACAGACCGCAGGAGAAGAAGAATGAGCAAGCAGAAGATGGTTCCCAGCGAGGCCCTGGTTGAGACCCTGGTCGCGGAGGGGATCCACACGGTCTTCGGGATCGTTGGATCGGCCTTCATGGACGCCCTGGACCTCTTTCCGGCCGCGAACATTCGCTTTGTCTCCGTGGCCCACGAGCAGGCCGCGTGCCACGCGGCGGACGCCCTCGCCCGGGTCACCGGACGCCCCCAGTGCTGCGTGGCTCAGAACGGCCCGGGCGTGGCCAACTTCGTATCCGCCATGACAGCCGCCTACTGGGCCCACAGCCCGGTCGTGGCCATCACGCCCGAGACGGGGAGCATGTCCATGGGCACCGGCGGTTTCCAGGAGATAGACCAGATGCCCATGTTCCAGGCTCAGACCGTGTACCAGGTGCTAGTGAGCCGGCCGGAGCGCATGGCGGAGCTGGCCAGGCGGGCCTTCTACATGGCCAAGGTGGAGCGCGGTCCCACCCAGCTCAACATACCCCGCGACAACTTCTATGGCCTGTGCGAGGACGAGATCTACCCCACGATGGACGTGACCCTTGGCGCCGGGTCCAGGGGCGACCTGGAGGCCGCCGCCCGGCTGCTGGCGGGGGCGAGGTACCCGGTCATCCTGGCGGGCGGGGGCATCTGCTGGGCCGACGCGGTTCGGGAGACAAAGGGGCTGGCCGACCACCTCACGGCCCCGGTGGTGTGCAGCTACCTGCACAACGACACCTTCCCCTCCACGGACCCGCTGGCGCTGGGCCCCATCGGCTACTGCGGGTCCAAGGCCGCCATGCGGACCATCGCCAAGGCCGACGTCGTCCTGGCCCTGGGCCGTCGCCTGGGGCCCTTCGGGACCTTGCCTCAGTACGGCATGGACTACTGGCCCAAGGAGGCCAGGATCATTCAGGTGGACGCGGATCCCAAGGTGCTGGGGCTCTCCAGGCGAGTGGACGTGGCCCTGGCCGCCGATGCCCGGGAGGCCGTCAGGGCCCTGCTGGAGCTCCTGCGAGCGGAGGACCCCGAGCCGCGCCCGGACCTCCAGCGCCTGGCCGAGCTGGAGGAGGCCCGAGCACAGTGGCGGGAGGAGCTGGCGCAGTGGTCTGGCGAGCCCTCCCGGCTCATGCACCCGCGCAGGTTCCTCGAGGAGCTGGCTCGCGCAATGGGCCCCGAGGCAATCGTGGCCACGGACATCGGAAACAACTGCTCCATGGCCAACAGCTACTTCACCTTTGGTGGGCCCAGGCAGCACATGGCGGCCCTCTCCTGGGGCAACTGCGGCTTTGCCATGGGCGCCGCCATGGGCGCCAAGATGGGCGCCCCCAACAGGCCGGTGTTCTGTTACCAGGGCGACGGCGCATGGGGCATCGGTGGGCTGGCAGAGGTCATGACCGTGGTGCGGGAGCAGATCCCTGTGATCGCCATCGTGGCCAACAACCGGGAGTGGGGTGCTGAGAAGAAGAACCAGATCGACTACTACGACAACCGGTTCGTGGGCACCAACCTGGGCGACGACATCAGCTTCGCCGCCCTGGCGAAGGACATGGGAGCCCTGGGGCTCCGGGTCACCGAGGCCGACCAGGTGGGCGACGCCGTCCAGGAGGCCCTGGCCAGCGGAGGGCCTTGCGTCATCGAGGGGATCATAGAGGGCGGGGAGGGGGTTCTGGCCGAGCCCTTCCGCCGGGACGCCCTGCGCCCAGCGCTCCGCCACCTGGAGAAGTATCGCCACCTGAACGTGGAGGAGAGCTAGCTCCCCCCAGCGCGGAGGCATCCAGCTACCTGCCGATCGATCGCCTCAGAGCCCGAGCTAGCTCGCCCCGCGCGGAGCCATCAGTCCAGCGCGTCCAGTCGCGACTCCAGGCCTCGCTGCAGCATCCGCAGCCAGGGCCCCAGCAGGCTGTTTGCCGGGGCCAGGTAGCGGGCGGTGGCCGCGGTGAGCATTGTCTCCGGCCGGGGCAGCTTCACGGTCTGGGCCGAGAGGATGTCCGGGTTGCCCACCGTAAGGGTGAGCGTCTTGACGGCCATGGCGTAGGGGATGGCGCAGAACACTCGCAGGGGATACTGGCGCCGGGGAAGCGCCAGTATGTAGGCCGCGGCCAGGCGGATGGAGGGCAGCAGCCACCGCGCCATGCGCTGCCCTGCCTTGAGCACATCGGCCTCGTAGGCCGGCGTCATGAGCCGTGCGGCGTCGAACCGATCAAAGAGGCTCCTGGGGTAGAAGATGTGTCCATGCTCGTGGTCGTCGCGCACGTCCCGGAGGATGTTCGTCACCTGCAATACCAGGGCAAGGGCCCGCCGGGCTCCCAGGAGCTGGGCCCGCCGGGCGGGGTCCAGCCAGTGGACCTGGGCCAGGAAGCGGTTGGTCAAGAAGTCGCCCACCGTGCCCGCCACGTAGTAGCAGTACTCCTCCAGGGCGTCGGTGTCCGGCAGGGTCAGGTAGCCCGACTCCCGGTGCTCCCGCTGGATGCGTGCCATGCCCTCGAACATCGCCTTGGCCTCGGCCAGGAGCGCCTCCTTGGCAGAAGGGTCCAGCTCCCCGAAGGCGCGGATAATACCGTCGGTGTGCTCGAACAGGCGCGTCTCCCCGGGGGTGAGGTCCTTCCAGTCGGATGCCTCCCATCGCCAGAGCACCTCCTCGAAGGATCTCCCCTCCCGGAAGGCGTGCAGCAGCCCGTCCAGGAGCTGCGTCTTGGCCGCGGCGTCCAGGGAGGAGGTGTCCTCGATGTTGTCCCCCAGCCTAAACAGCAGGTACGCGATCTGCACCTCCCTCCGCAGGGGCTCGCGTAGCTGCTCTATGACGAAGCCAAAAGAACGGGAGACGGCCTTCACCTGCTCGCTGATCATGGGGACCCTCGTCTCGCCGCCGCCATGGTGCCGGGGCGCCTTCACACGGTAGTGTAACATCGCCCGCTGTCAAGCCTGGAGCCTGGAGGCTGGAGGCTGGAGGCTGGAGGCTGGAGGCTGGAGGCTTTCAGCGCCCTTGGGGCTCGAGCGCAAATCGTGGTACGTTCCATTGGGGGTAAAGGTGGGCTGGCCCGGTGGAGCCAGGAAGGAGCCCCATGGTTTTAGGCAGCTTCAGGTTCGGTAGGATGGCCCTGCTGTTGGCGGGCGCCGCGCTCCTATCATGCTCGGCCTGCTCCGGAGATGATCCCCCTGGGGGCGACCTGGAGCAGCGGGGTCACATCCGGGTGGTCTGGCTCCGGGGCACCCCCTACGAGATGGGTCAGCAGCACGCGCTGTTGCTCTACGACGAGCTGGTGGAGGGGAAGCGCTACATCGAGGACGACTTCCTCTTCTCCACCATGCTAAACTACGCGCAGACGGTGCACCTGGACGACACGGCTGCCCAGTGGTCGTACCCCGCCGTGCTGGAGGAGTGCCGGGGGCTGGCCGACGGAATGAATGGCGAGTGGACCGTGGAGGACTGCCTGGTGCTCAACTACGGCGACATCGTCATGGAGGCGGTGCAGCTCGCTGGCCTCGGGTGCAGTCAGTTCGTGGCCACCGACGCTGCCACCGCCGATGGCGCCCTGGTCCACGGCAGGAACCTGGACTGGTGGGAGGTGGAGATCATCGAGCGCTTCCCGGTGATCTTCGTAAGGGAGCCTGCGGACGGCATACCCTGGGTCTCGGTGGGCTTTCCGGCGAACATGAGCCCCTACACGGGCATGAACCTCGCGGGCATCGCAGTTGCCTCGAACGAGGTGGGCTCCCCCACAGACAGCGAGGTTCGCACCGAGGGGCAGAGCCACGTGCAGATGGTGCGGGAGATCCTGCGCAGGGCGACCACCCTGGAGGAGGCGGAGGAGTTCCTGCGCAGCCAGGAGCACGGCTCCGCCGAGATCCTGGTGGTCTCCGACGGGCCCCAGCGCAAGGCGGCTTCGTTCGAAATGACCGCCGTACACCTCCAGGCCCGCTACCTGGACGGGGACGGGCTGCTCTTTACCACCAACCACTTCATCTCTCCCCAGATGCAGATTGCTCAGGAGCCCGAGCCCGTGGGCAGCTCCTCCTGGAACCGCTTCGAGCGCCTGCGCCAGCTCCTCTCCCCGGAGATGCCCGACAGCCTCTACGGGGACCTGGATGTGCCCGCCTCCATCTCCATCCTGCGCGACACGTTCAACCCCACCACCATGCTGTGGGAGGATCCCCTCTCCATGGACGGCGCCGCCCTGGCCACCAACGGGACCCTGCAGTCGGTGGTATTCCTCCCCGCCAAGGGGCTCTTCTGGGTGGCCATCGGGGAGGTCCCCACCGCGGTCAGGTCCTTTGTGGGCTTCTCGGTGCCTGCCCTGTGCGGAGAGCCGAGCCCTCTGCTACCAGACCCTGCCTCCTACCCCGCCGCTCAGTAGCCCCACGCTCCCTGGATGATCGGCTCAGGCGCTCTTTTCTGAGCAATACCTCCGAATGGTTGCTCCGGCTTCTGCGCCGTTGCTCCGGCTTCTGCGCCGTTGCTCTGGATGGTGGGGACGTGGTGACATGGCGCCCGACCCGCACGGGCTAGCTGCCCGAAGGCAGCATGTGGACCGGGGTCAGCTTCAAGATCTTTCT
>JAJRWW010000591.1 GCA_024276595.1 Myxococcota bacterium | reverse complement strand
GAGAGCAAGGTCACCAGGGCCGTGGCCATCTGAGCGGTGGTGTCGGTGAAGTGGCTGGAGGCGACTCGGTGGAAGAGCACCGCAGTGATGAGCATGAGCAGCGTGGGGAGGAGGTAGACCCACATGGCGGCTTTGAGGGCGTGCCTGGTGGCCACGACGACCTCCACCTGGTCTCCCACGTCCGCGTGGATGCTGTTGAGCGCCCTGAGCTCCCGCAGGTCCGAGCCTCCCAGGGAGTGGCAGACGCCATGGGCGGCGCAGCCGTCGCAGGCGCCGGCCTTGGGGATCTCCACCACCGCCAGCTCTCCGGTGAGGCGAACGACTCGGCCGATCTCGCGGATAGGTTCTTCGGTGGCCATCTTCTTTATGTAGAGAGGGTCCTGGTGGCTGACAAGGGGGAATATTGAGCTCAGGCGGCCTTGCTCTTCTTTCGGGCCACGATGGCGTTCATGCCCGCGATGAAGAAGCCCAGGGCGATGAAGGCCCCCGGCGGGAGGATCATCACCAGGATGGGGTCGGTGGACTTGGACAGCAGGCGAAGCTGGATCAGGATCTCCTGGTACTGCAGCAGCGTCCAGGTGCCGTTGCCCAGGATCTCGCGCACGGAGCCCAGCGCGAAGAGCGTGAGGGTGAAGCCCAGTCCCATCCCTACGGCGTCCAGGGCCGACCGGCCGAGGGTGTTCTTCGAGGCGAAGGCCTCTGCCCGGCCCAGGATGATGCAGTTGACCACGATCAACGGGATGAACAGCCCCAGGCTGGAGTGGAGGTTGTTGACAAAGGCCTCCAGGATCATGTCCACCAGGGTGACGAACGTCGCGATGACCACGATGTAGCAGGGGATGCGGACCTTCTTGGGGATGAGGCTCCGGATGAGCGAGACGAAGATGTTCGAGCCCAGCAGCACGGCGAGGGTGGCCACGCCCATGCCGAGGCCGTTGTAGGCAGAGGTGGTCACCGCCAGGGTGGGGCACATCCCCAGCAACAGCACCAGGACGGGGTTCTCCTTCCAGAGGCCACGGGAGAGGATGTTGCTGCTCTTGCTCATGGTCGCTTCTCCCGGGTCGGTGTGGTGGTGGGCCTCTTCGGTGGCGCATCGAGGCCCTTGGTCAGGATGATCTTCTTGTTGGCGTTCCACACGGCGAGGGCCTTTTGGACTATCTCGGTGACCGCGCGGGAGGTGATGGTCGCCCCCGAGATGGCGTCCACGAAGCCGAGCTGTGGGTTGTCCTTCCTGGTTGCCCAGAGCTTGCCGTCCGAGGTCCGGTCCTTGTCCACCAGGTCCCTCCCGGCGAAGGCCTTCCGGAAGTCGTAGTCCTGGGCCTTGGAGCCGAGCCCCGGGGTCTCGCTCAGCTTGACGATGACGACGGCGACGTCGTCGCTGCCCTTGTTGTTCTTGAAGGATCTGACCTTGCCCGTCCGGGCGTCGATGCCCACCATCACCTGGATGAGGCCGGAGTAGGGCTTGTGTCGGTTCCCTGTCGAGGACTGCTGGATGGCCACCGCGACCACCGGCGCGGAGCCGTCCGGCTGCCTGCTGCGACAGCGGTAAACCTCGACCTCGCTGCCCTTGGGGGACTTGACCTTGATGGCGTCCTTGACAGGGTTGTTGCTGCACCGCGGGAGCACCTTCTTGATGGAGGCCAGCTTCTTGGCGGCCTTGGCCGCGGCGATGCGGTCCTTGGTGAGGGCGTTCGCCCCGGCGAGGGCCGCGCCCGCGACCCCGGTGACGATGATGAGGGTGGCCACCAGCCTCATGGGAGAGTCCTGGGAGGCTTGCTCGGCGCTCCCGTCGGTGGTCGGGGCGGCGTCCTGGTCCAGCTTCTTCGCCTCTTTGGTGTCTGGCATCAGCTCGCCTCCGGCTCGGCCCAGGGCTTGAGGCCGTACCTGGTGGGTCGGGTGTAGCGCTCGATGATGGGCGTGCAGGCGTTCATTATCAGGATCGCGAAGCTGACCCCTTCCGGGAAGCCGCCCCACAGCCGGATAATCATCGTCAGCAGGCCACAGCCCAGCCCGAATATGACCATGCCCAGTGGATAGGTGGGCGACGTGACGTAGTCGGTCGCCATGAAGAAGGCGCCGATGATGACGCCGCCGGTGAGCAGGTGGAAGATGGGGTCCATGTACCTGGTGGGGTTCGCCAGGTGCGTGAGGCCCGCCATAACAATGACCCCCAGGAGGAAAGACACCGGGATGTGCCAGCTAATGTATCCCCTGATGAGCAGCACGGCCGCGCCCAGCAAGAGCAGGATCACCGACACCTCCCCGAGGGAGCCAGGCATGGAGCCCACGAAGTAGTCGGAGTAGGTAGTCAGCTCCCCTGTGCCCCTCTTCCAGTGCTCCTTGGCCACTGCCAGGGGGGTGGCGGCGGTGATGACGTCCACCTTCGCGGCCAGGGAGTGCAGGGCAGCTCCAGTCTTGGCGTTTGCAAAGTCCAGGCTCCTGCCGGCGGCGTCCAGCCAGCTCGTGGACTGGCCATAGAGCTTCTGCGGCTTGTCCGCCAGGGCCTGGAGGGGGATGGGCCACCTGGTCATGGGGCCCGGGAAGGCGATGAGCAAAAAGACCCTGGCGGTGAGGGCCGGGTTGAAGGGGTTGTGCCCCAGGCCACCGAAGACCGCCTTGGCCACGACCACCCCCACGAAGGCGCCCACCAGGCAGATGACCACCGAGGCACCCGGTGGCAAGGTCAGCGCCAGCAGCAGGCCCGTGAGCGCCGCCGATCCGTCCTGCACCGAGGTTCGTCCCCTGGTAAAGTACTGGACAAGGGACTCGATCACCACCGCGCCGCCCGTGCAGGTGGCCAGCACAATGGCCGCCTTCATGCCGAACAGGTAGACGGACCAGCCAGCGGCGGGCAGCAGACAGGCGAACACCGTCCACATGATCCTGGAGGTGGACTCGCCCGAGCGCACGTGGGGCGAGGAGGCCACAGTGAGCATCTGGGGGGCCGCCTCCTCGGGGGAGTCGGCGGTGGCCTCCTCGGGGGAGTCGGCGGTGGCCTCCACGGGGGAGTCGGTGGCCGTCCTCTTGCCGGCATCGCTGGCGGCGCCGGGCCCGGCGTTCTTGGATGTCTCTTTGTCTTCGGCTGCCATGATGGCCGCTCCCTAGTTGTCGTCTTGGGACTGGGCCGCTTTGGCCAGGGCCGCCTGCTGGCGGATCCAGAGCTTCGCGTACCGAAAGAACTGCACGAGCGGGCGATTGGCCGGGCACGAGAAGGCGCAGCAGCCACACTCGATGCAGTCGCCCACGTTCAGACCCTCTAGCTGGTCCCACATCTCCACCTCGCAGTAGTTGCCCATCTCGTTGGGGCAGAGGTGGATCGGGCAGGCCCGAACGCAACGTCCGCACCTGATGCAGGCGTCGAACTCGGCCGGCGGAAGCTCCTCGGGGGTGAGCACCAGCACGCCGCCCGTGGACTTGATGACAGGGGTGTCGGTGGTGTGGATGGCGCCACCCATCATGGGCCCACCCAGGACCACCCGCCCCGGGTTGCCGCGAAAGCCTCCAGCGGCGTCGATGAAGGCCTGCACCGGGGTGCCCACTCGCCCGCGCAGGTTCACCGGGCTAGCGACTCCCTGGCCCGTGACAGTGGTCACCCGGGAGATCAGGGGTCGCCCGAAGCGGACGGCGTCATCCACCGCGGCGCAGGTGGCCACGTTCTGCACCACCACGCCGCAGTCCATGGGCAGGCCGCCGGTGGGAACCTCGCGGCCCAGGATGGCGTCGATGAGCTGCTTCTCACCGCCCTGCGGATACTTGACGTGGAGGCGTGCGACCCGGACCCCGTCGACCTTCCCGACGGCCTTCTCCATGGCCCCCATGGCCTCTGGCTTGTTCTCTTCGATGCCGATGACCGCGTCCTTGGCGCCCAGGACCTTGCGGAGCGCCAGGAAGCCGGAGAGCACCCGCTCGGGCTCCTCCTGCATCAGGCGGTCGTCGGCGGTGAGGTAGGGCTCACACTCTGCGGCGTTGAGGAGGATGGTGTCGATGGTCTTGTCGGGAGGAGGAGAGAGCTTTACGTGGGTGGGGAAGGCTGCGCCGCCCAGGCCAACGATCCCGGCGTCGCGGATGCGGTCCTTTATCTCGTCCGCCGAGAGGCTCTCTGGCCTGGTCTCCGGGGGCAGCTCACACCACTGATCCTCCCCATCGGACTCGATGACCACGGCCTCCTGCAGGCTCCCGAAGGGGTGCAGGTGCAGCGCGATCTCCACCACCTTTCCTGAGATGGGTGCGTGAACCGGAACGGACACGAAGCCGGCCGCCTCTCCCAGCACCTCGCCTTTCTGCACCTGCTGCTTCTTTTTCACCGCGGCCTTCGCCGGGGCGCCTATGTGCTGAGAGAGGTGCACCACGGCTCTCTCGGGGGGCGGGAGGTCCTCGATGGCCGCTCCACTGGAGAGCTCTTTTTCGTAGTCCGGGTGAATGCCGCCCTTGAAGCTCACGGACATGGCTACTGCCCCCCCTTCTGGGTGCCGGGCTCGGCGGGCTCGGCGGGTCCGCTCTCGTCGGCCTTATCGGCCTTGGCCTTCTTGGCCGCAGCGGCGGCCTTCTTCTTGGCGGCGCGCTCTGCCCGCTCCCTGGCCTTGAGCTCTGCCTGGCGCTCCTTCAGCGCCTCCCGGCGGGCGGGGTCGGTGAGCCAGGAGACGAGATCGTCCTCGTTGGCATCCCAGATCGCCCCCGGGGTGCACACGAGGGCGGCCACGGGCGTGTCCTTGCTCCCCTCTTCGTACAGCACCGAGGCGCTGTTGTTCTCCACGACGAAGGAGGCCTTGTCCCGGCGGGCGCAGAGCTTGCACGCGATACATCCCACCTGGCAGACGGCCTTGGTGTTCTTGCCAGGGTCCTGAGAGGAGCAGAGCACGTGGACCTTCCTGTCCGCGGGCACCATCTGGATCAGGTCGCGGGGGCAGGCCTTGACGCACCGCGCACAGGCGATGCACAGATCCGCTCGCACGAAGGCGAGCCCGTCCTCGGTGAAGTCGACGGCGTCGTCCTCGCACACCTCGGCGCAGTCGCCCAGGCCTACACAGCCCCAGCGGCACTCCTTTGGGCCAGCGCCCACCAGCACCGCCGCCTTGCAGCTCGAGGGGCCCACGTAGATGGAGCGATCGGGCGCCAGGTTTCGTCCGCCGGCGCATCTCACCAATGCGACCTTGGGCACCAGCGCCACCGCCTCCACCCCGAGAATGTCGGCGATCTTGGCCACGGTGTCGCTGCCCCCGGGGGAGCAGAGGCCGATGTCCACGCCGGCCACCAGCTCCTTCGCGTAGCCGCTGCAGCCCGGGTAGCCGCAGGCACCGCAGTTGGCGCTCGGGAGGATCTCCATGAGGGCCTCCACCCTGGGATCCTCCTCCACGGAGAGGAACTTGGCGGCCACGGCTAGCCCGGCGCCCATGACGGCCCCGATGCCCGACAGAACCAGGATCGGTAGAATCAAGCTCATAATCTGTCTCCGCCTAGACCAGCCCAGAGAAGCCCATGAAGGCCAGCGAGAGGATGCCGGCGACCACCAGCGCAGATGCGGCGCCCCGGAAGGCCTCGGGGATGGCGGCGGTCTCCAGCCGCTCCCGGAGGCCGGCAAAGAGCAGCAGCGCCAGGCCGAAGCCCAGCGAGGCCGCGAAGGAGTACACCAGCATGGTCACGAAGCCCCGGCCCTCGTCGATGTTCATTACCGCCACCCCCAGGATGGCGCAGTTGGTGGTGATCAGGGGCAGGAAGATGCCCAGGGCCTCGTAGAGCGACGGGGAGAACTTCTGGATGGCCATCTCGGTGAGCTGCACAAGCGAGGCGATCACGAGGATGAAGGCTATGGTCTGCAGGTAGCCGATGCCCAGGGGGTTGAGCACGCCCACCTGGATGATCCAGGTGACCGTGCTGGCGAGCACCATGACGAAGGTGACGGCCATGGCCATCCCCAAAGCGGTCGATATCTTTTTGCTTACGCCCAGAAAAGGGCAGATGCCGAGGAACTTGGCCAGGAGCAGATTGCCCACAAGAATGGCGTTGATTGCCAGGATGAGGAGTTCCATTGTCAGTGCTTCCTTTGGTCGGGATATTATTCTTATGGGCGCCGATGACAACCCTATTAATGCTGGAAAGTTGCAACCAGATTGGCATCCCTGGCAGCGGGTAGTTGTATGGCTGAGCACGTATTCCATGGGGCTCGATCTCTGGAGCCGGCCCCTGTATCATGGCCGGCATTCTCATACAGAGGAGGACAGACCGATGCGAAGGCTACTTCTTGGAACGACTCTCACCGCGCTCACCGCCGTCTGGGCGATGGGATGCGGGATCCCCAAAGAGCAGCACGACAAGGTGTTGGCGAAGAACAAGCTGCTCAGGCAGGAGCTGGCGCAGCTCCGCAAGGACAAGGACTCCATGCAGGTGAAGCTGACCGGCCTGGAGGCCGATCTGGCCAAGGTGCGCGCCTCCCTCAAGGAGATGGACGACCTGAAGGCCGCCCTGGCCAAGTCCAGGGGAGCGGCGGCAGAGCTGGCCAAGCTGAAGGCGAAGATGGCGGCGCAGAAGCGTCTCAATGAGCGCCTCCGCGCGCAGTTCAGAGGGCTCATCTCCGCTGGCGCGCTCAGGATCATCAACGTCAACGGGCGGCTGGTGATCAAGATGGCCAACCGGATCCTGTTCAAGGCCGGGCGGGCCAAGCTCTCCAGGCGAGGGCGGCGGGCCCTGAGGAAGATAGCCAAGGTGCTCGCCAAGATCCCTCGGCACTTCCAGGTGGCTGGCCACACGGACAACAAGCCCATCAAGAAGTCTCGCTACAAGTCCAACTGGCAGCTCGCGGCCATGCGCGCCGTGAACGTCGTGAACGTGCTGCGCAAGGGCGGTGTTCCCGGCCGCAACATCAGCGCCGCGGCCTTTGGTGCCTTCCAGCCCGTGGCCACGAACCGCACCCGCATAGGTCGAAAGCTCAACCGGCGCATCGAGATCACCCTCCTGCCCGTCATCCCCAAGCGCACCCACTGATCACAGCCACATGGGTTGCGCCAAGCCCCACGCCACGCATTGGCAGGATCTGAGATCTCGGCCCCCTGCGGTCATCGCCGAGCTTCCAGGGGTGGCGGTCACCGCCCAGGGCGTCGTGGAGCTGGGCTTTTTGACCGAGCGATACCGGGTGGACCTGGCTGCCGAGCGCATCGATCCGCTCGGCAGCTCGGGGCTGCTGCCGCTGTCGGACGCCTTTCAGATCCTGCTGCTAACCTACCTGCTCGCGCCCCACGGCGGACCGCTCCTGGGGGAGCCCATTAGCGTCAAGGAGCTGCCGGGCGGGGCCACGTTCTTCAGGGGGCCCCACGCCCTGCCGGTGGGGGAGCTGGTGGAGCGGTACGGCACGGATCCGGCTGGCTTCGAGGCGCGCGCTCGAGAGCTCGGCGGGGAGCCCATGCCCCACGGCGACCGCGCAATGCGTCTCTGGCCCTTTCCTTCTGTCCCGGTGACCTACGTCCTGTGGGAGGCGGACAGTGAGCTTCCGGCGGCCATGTCGGCCATGTTCGACCGCTCCGTGGCGCGGTGGTTTGGGCTGGACACCATCTTCATCATGGCCGGCGAGATAGCCCGTCGACTGGTGAGCTAGCCCTGACCTTGGAGCCAGCCCCGACCTCGGAGGGCTCGGCAGGAGCCTCGCCGTCCGCATCCGGGGCCTCCAGCTCGACGCTCTCCACGGCAGGGACTTTGCCCCCGAGCCCCTTCTCCACCACCACTCGCACGAGCCAGCGGTTGAAGTCGCGCAGGTATGCCATCGCCGCCTGTCCGCCGATCCAGATCCCCACCAGGTAGGGAATCCAGGAGAACACGTACAGGGAGGGCGCCACGTAGATGGCCAGCACGGGCTCGGAGAGCAGGGCGGCCAGCAGCAGGGCCAGGCTGGCCCCGGGCCAGCCCAAGAGCAGCCCGCCTCCCACGAGAATCAACCCCACGGCTGTGCGTCGGTCGGGTCTTCGACTGAAGAGGCTCAGGTCGGCTCGAGAGGCGATGGCGGTGCGCACGTACTTGATGCGCGTCAGCTTGTCACCGAGCCAGCTCACTTGTCCAAGACAGCTTTCTTTCCATCAACCATACGTGTCATGGGGTAGCAGATGGGGACACATCCGGTCAATCGCTTGTGTGGGCCGGGCGCTTGTCGCCGGACGTGCCAGGCACTTGTGGTGTCATCCACAAGATCGCAGAAGGTTGGCTGGCGGATTGGTGACCGCTGGAGGCAGATCCGCTCTCTCAGCCAGGGGGATCGGGAGGCTGCCATGCAAGGAGCAGGACGGTCCTGGGCTCGCCGATCCAGCGCCGGGAGAGGAAGGTGGCCTCCACCGCGCGGGCGCCAGCGAGCTCCAGCATGCGCTCGAAGAAACCCATGGTCTGGTAGGCGGCGGCCTCCTCGGCCTTGCGTCCCATGTGGTAGTCGATGATCATCTGGGCCTTTTGCTCCAGCAGGGTCGTGATCTTGACTGCCTCGAAGTCGAAGAAGGTGGAGCGGAACACCTTGAAGCGCATCATGGACTCGCGGGGGTTCCCCGGAGCCAGCAGGCCGTCGGGCAGCTTGCCATGCCCGTCCACCGACATCCGTCCCCAGATCCGGACAAGCTCCAGGTCGTTGGCCGCGATCTCGGCGAGGATGGCCTTGCCGAGGCGCTCGAAGGTCTCCATGGGATACCACGCTTCCAGCTCGATCCGTTCCGAGAGTAGGGCAAGGTCGCTAGCAGTGAGGTGGCTGCTCCAGTCCACGTGCTTGTTGCCACGGATCATCCGCACGTAGTCAACAAAGAGGGAGCCTTTTACTTGTCGCGGCAATTCTCTTCTCCGAGGGGAAAAACGATCTGGGAGCTTGGGTGCCGGGCGGCGCGCCCATATCCAGGATTCACTGTCTGCCAGCGCTGAAGCTGCACCTTGCTCGACCCGATAGTAGCGAGTTGTCACCAGGGCGCAAGCCTGGTGGGGCTTGCCTGGCTTCGATCCATAGTGATGCCGCCCGGGAGCACC
This sequence comes from Myxococcota bacterium, assembly GCA_024276595.1. Classification (GTDB taxonomy): domain Bacteria; phylum Myxococcota_A; class Polyangia; order HGW-17; family JAJRWW01; genus JAJRWW01. The sequence continues at coordinate 1,315 of JAJRWW010000591.1, read as the reverse complement.
GCCGCCCCTGGGTCGCCCTGCGCCCTGGCAGCTCCCCGCCCGAGGATTGCTCGACGTCTCCACTGCCGGTAGATGTTGGTCACCACGCGGGATCGTCCCGCGTGGTCTCAGAGACCAGAGCGGAGCGCGGCGAACCGAGTGACGCAGGCCAGCTCTTCCGGCTGGTCAGCGCCGACGCTGGTAACTGCTCGGAGCAAAACGCCCGGGTGGTCTCCGAAGAGCTCGGGCTCGACTACCTTGGACGAATAACGCCTTCTTCCGCTGGCGACGAGACGCTGAACGTGGCTCAGGTCCAGAGATGCCAGCGCGATCTGGTAGTCCAGGGTCGGCGGTAGTGCTATGGGGCCTCTCTATGGATCGAAGCTAGAACATCAAGAAGTCACTTGTTTTCTCGAGAAAATTTCCTGCGATCCTATCGTTGTGTGGACAGGGGTAGACTTTAGCCAATGGTACACTCTGGCGACGACCTTGCCACGGACGGAGCGCTTTCGTCCGGCCTGCTAATCGACCACTTCAAGGTGGTGCGGCTGCTGGGCAGAGGCGGAATGGGTGAGGTGTATCTGGCGCGCGATACGCAGCTTGGCCGCAAGGTGGCCCTCAAGCTCATCCACGCGAAGATCGTGGAGTCTCGCGAAGCGGTGGAGCGGTTCCTGCACGAGGCCCGGACCACCGCACGATTCAGCCATCCACATATCGTGGCGATTCACAGCGTGGGAGAGCACGAGGGCCGTCCTTACTTGGCGCTGGAGTATCTGGAGGGCCAGAACCTCCGGCAACGGCTGCAGGAGAGCCGGCTGAGCCTCAAGGCCGCCCTGCGGGTGGCGCTGGCCATTGCCCGGGCGCTGCAGGAGGCCCACCGGCGGGGCATTCTGCACCGTGACCTGAAGCCCGAGAACGTCGTCCTTCCCGGCGACGGTCGGCTCCGAGTCGTGGACTTCGGGATAGCAAAGGTGTTGACGTCCCAGGACGAAGGGCTCCAAGAAACGGTGGATGCCCTCAGACAGGACCTCGATGAGGACAACCTGGAAGACGGCTTCGAGACCCGGGGGCAAGGCCTGCGGGGCACGCCGCTTTACATGGCGCCGGAGCAGTGGCTGGAACAGCCGACCACGCCTGCCACGGACATTTGGGCCCTTGGCATTGTGCTTTGGGAGCTGATGGCACACCGACGCCCCTTCGAGGCGCAGTCCCTCACCGGCTTGGCCATTCAGGTGGGCGGGGCCGCGCCAGTTCCCACGATCACGTCTGCCGCTGAATTGCCCGAAGAGCTGGGCGCGTTAATCGACCGGTGTTTGGACAAGGATCCCGCCGAGCG
>JAJRWW010000590.1 GCA_024276595.1 Myxococcota bacterium | reverse complement strand
GAGCGCCCCAAGACCTGGCACACGCCGCGGCCTGGGTGGCTGCCTTGGCTGGCGCGTCACTGCTCATCTTGGGCCTGGCCCACCTCTTCGCCTGGCTCTCTCGCTTGCAGATCCACTACCTGGCGAGCTGAGGGATTGCACGCAGCCACGCAAGCGCTGCGACGTCACCAGCGTGATCTGCAGCACCGCTCCCCACCACACCCTCCCCTCCCAGCCACATCAACAGGGGTAGCGGGAACAGGCAGGGTCATCAGCGGACCTCGCTGTACTCGGCGTCGATGACGTCGTCCCCGGCTCGGGTGGCGTGATCCGGCGTGGGAGCGGGCTGGGGAGCCTGGCCACAGTGGGCGCTCTGCCCATAGGCCTTCTCCGCCAGGGCGTGGAGCCTGGACTCCAGGTCGTCGTGGAGCTGCCTCAACCGCTCGGCAGGGGCCTCCGCCTTCACCGCCTCGTGCACCTGGGTGCACAGCTCCAGTATGGCGGCCTTCTCCCCGGGGTCCACGCCGGCGCCCAGCTCCTCCACCTGTCGCTCGGCCGCGAAGGCGAGCTGCTCGGCGCGGTTGCGCTGCTCCACCGCCTCCCGCCGCTGCCGGTCCTCCTCGGCGTTGGCCTCCGCCTCCCGCACCGCCCGCTCGATCTCCTCCGAGGAGAGGTTCGAGGAGGCCGAGATGGTCACCTTCTGCTCCTTGCCGGTGCTCTTGTCCACCGCCGAGACGTTCAGGATGCCGTTGGCGTCGATGTCAAAGCTCACCTCCACCTGGGGGACGCCCCTGGGTGCTGGGGCGATGCCCTCCAGGTTGAACTGAGCCAGGAGCCGATTGTCGGCGGCCATCTCTCTCTCCCCCTGGAGCACCCGCACGGTCACCGCTGGCTGGTTGTCCTCGGCCGTGGAGAAGACCTCTGTCTTGCGCACCGGGATGGTGGTGTTGCGCTCGATGAGCCGGGTCATGACCCCGCCGAGGGTCTCGATGCCCAGAGACAGCGGGGTCACGTCCAACAGCAGCACGTCCTTCATCTCTCCGCCCAGGATCCCTGCCTGAACAGCAGCCCCGAGGGCGACCACCTCGTCGGGGTTCACCGACTGGTTGGGCTCCCGACCGATGAGCTTGGCCACCATGGCCTTCACCGCCGGGATGCGGGTCGAGCCCCCCACTAGCAGCACCTCGTCGATCTCCCTGGCTGCGAGCCCGGCGTCATCCAGAGCTCGGACCACGGGCTCGCGGCAACGCGCCACAAGGTCCTCGGTGAGCTGCTCCAGCTTTGCCCGGGTCAGCCTCGTCTCCAGGTGACGGGGGCCGCTGGCGTCGGCGGTGATGAAGGGAAGGGAGATTCGCGTCTCCTGGGTGGAGGAGAGCTCGCACTTGGCCTTCTCCGCCGCCTCTGTGAGCCGCTGCAGGGCCTGCTTGTCCGAGCGCAGGTCGATGCCCGTGGAGGCCTTGAGCTCCTCGGCCAGGTGCGCCACCAGCGCCCTGTCGAAGTCGTCCCCTCCCAGCCGGGTGTCTCCGGCGGTGGCCAGCACCTCCACCACGCCGTCGCCAATGTACAGCACCGAGACGTCGAAGGTCCCTCCTCCCAGGTCGAAGACCAGCACCTTTTTCGCTGGACCGCTGGTCGACAGGCCATAGGCCAGGGCGGCCGCGGTGGGCTCGTTGACAATGCGCAGCACGTTCAGCCCGGCGATCTTGCCGGCGTCCTTGGTCGCCTGGCGCTGGGAGTCACTGAAGTAGGCCGGCACGGTGATGACCGCGTCGGTGACCTTCTCTCCCAGGTACTCCTCGGCGTCTCGGACGAGCTTCCGCAGCACCTGCGCCGAGACCTCCTCTGGAGACATCTGCTTGCCCCCGAGATCGAAGCGCACCGTGTCGCCCGAGCCGCGCTTTACCTTGAAAGGAAGCTCGGCCGCCTCTGCCTCCACCTCCCCCCACTTCCGCCCCACGAAGCGCTTGGCAGAGAACACCGTGCGCTCTGGGTTCATCACAGCCTGCCGCTTGGCCACCTGGCCAACCAGGCGCTCTCCGCCCTCCCCGAGGGCCACCACTGACGGCGTAGTTCGCCCTCCTTCAGCGTTCACCAAGACCTTGGGCTCAGAGCCCTCCAGCACCGCAATGACGGAGTTTGTCGTTCCCAGGTCTATTCCAACTGTCTTTGCCATTTGATCACCTCTTGGTGTTGTTTGTCCCTCGGTCAAGATGGGGAGCGTACACACCGGTGCCCAGCACGGCTGCGCGATCTGCCGTTCCCCTGTTGCCGACACATTCACTTGTTGCTCGGCGGTGGCGCCGCGGAGGCTGGCCCCAGGCGGCCACAGGCACAATGTAAGTCTGCCTGCGAGGCCGTCAAGCGCCGCCAGGGAGCGAGCTGGTGGGATATGGAGCGAGCGGGACGCTCAGGGAGAGCAGATGATGTCGCTGCACCCGGTGCCCTCCACGGGGCCGTTGCTGGGTGGACAGTACCAGTCCTCGGTGCCTTCCTTGTAGTGGAAGATGTGCTGGTAGCCGATGAGCTCCGCGGCCACCGATGCCTCCTCGGAGGCCACGCAGGCGCGGTTGATGCAGAAGAAGATCAAGACGGAGCTGTCCAGGTCCGGCGCCAGGTCCAGCAGTGGCTGACCGTTGTCCAGGAGCTGGCCATTGTAGTAGAAGCTGTAGGTGTCCAGGCTGGTGGCGTCCTGAATGTGACAGCTCTCGTAGGCAGTGGCGTCCATGGTGTCGATGAGATACACATCCGGGCCGGCGGGGTAGTAAAGCCGCAGCAGTCCCTCCCGGGAGATGTCCTGGTACCACCCCTCGGAGCGCCAGGCCGAGATGCCCCCCACGATGCGGTACAGGTTGTCGTAGCCCAGCTCCCAGGCCGCCTCGGCCGCCGCAAGCACCCCGTCGTCGTCGCTCCCGTCGCCGTAGAAGGTCAACGGGTTGTGGAGGGACATTGTGGCCCAGTCCAGGAAGCCGCCGTTGTCTGTGATGGCCGCCCCGTCCCACCAGTCGCTCACGGTGGAGCAGAAGGTGTCGCCAGGAATCCGGGCGTTCTCGCACTCGACCTGGTCGCGCATGTCGATGACCGTGCCGCCGATCTCGTGAAGCAGGTCCTCGCGGTACTGCTGGACCGTCACGTCCCGCACCGGCGAGCAGGCGATGCCCAGGCAGTCGAGCTCACAGGTGGTGCAGTCCTCGCCACCGGCCTCATCGCACACCCCGTCGCCGCACGGGTCCACCTCCCCGTCCGGCGCGGCGTCCACCGCCGAGTCGCGCTGCGGCGGCGCAGCGTCGTCGCCCGGGAGGATACCCCCCTCCGGACATCCACCCGCCAGGAAACCAAGAGAGACCGCCATGGCGAGCGGCAGCGCCCCACGAGAGAGAAAAGAACGCACGGAAAACCTCATGACCTGATACTCCGAATATGCCCGTAGATTCTATGAACGGATCCTGCCCCAGGTCAAGCTCGCACCCGACAGTGAAGAAACAACACCCTTGAAGCGTCAGCAAGACATGGGTAGATTTCTGGCCTGCCGCGCGGGCCGACCGCGCCAGGAGCAATCATGACCACATCCATGACTCGCAAGATCGCCGCTGGCCTGGGAGCCGCCTCTCTGCTTCTGGTGGTGGGGCCTTCGGGCGCCCTCGCTCGCCCCTGGGCTGGCTTCACCATGCGGGCTGCACCGGGCGGGGTGCGGGTGGACCGGGTCCTGCCCACCTCCCCGGCGGCCAGGGCGGGGCTTCGCAGCGGGGATCTGATCTTCCGGGTGGGGTCCGCTCGGGTCAGCGCGCCCGCAGACGTGGTCCGCATCACCGGTCGCTCCAAGGTGGGCCAGCTCCTGCGGCTGAGGCTTCGGCGGGGTCGGCGCGCCCTCACCCTCTGGCTGCGGCTGCGCAAGGCCCCGGGGGCAGCCGCCCTGCTCAGGCTGTACTGGCTGAACCGACCTGCTCCAGCCTTCACCGCACCTCTCATAAACCGTTCGGGCAGCAAGTCTCTGGCGTACCTGAGGGGGAAGCCGGTGATCTTGTATTTTTGGGCGTCCTGGTGCGACTCCTGCAAGCTCAACTTCCCCAAGCTCAAGCGCCTGCACGGGCAGTTCGCCGGCAAGGGGCTGGTCATCTTCTCCCTCTCCCAGGACAAGAAGACGTCCAAGACCAAAAAGACTCTCCGCCTGCTGCGGCTGCCCTTCCTCGTGGGGCATAACTACCGAAACAGGATCGGTCGGCTCTTTCTGTCCAACAAGGTGCCCACCCTCGTGGCCATCGACCGAAAGGGAGTGGTCCGGGACCTCATCCGGGGCTCTGGGTACGGCTACCAGAGGCTTTCGCGCCTGGCGCAGAAGCTCCTGAGATAGCACCGCGCCCGCCTGGCCCCGGATGTACACCGCTGGCCTCGCTCGGCTGGAGCGGCGCCGCACGGAGGTGGGACGGCAACGGGCGCTGGCTACTTGACCCGTGGAGGGCAGAAGGGCAGCTCGCCGTCGTCCAAGGCGCGCTGCTCTGCCACCAGGTCCGCGAGCGTCACCGAGTCCAGGGTCTCTCGGATGGACTCCTCCAGCCGACTCCACAGGTTCTGGGCCGCGCAGTGGTTGGAGCGCTCGCACAGCTCCGGGCTCTGGCAGCACTCCACCGGCGCCAGCGCTCCCTCCAGGGCGGCGACGATCTGGCTCACCCGGATCTCCTCCGGCCGTCTGGTGAGCAGGAAGCCACCAGTGGCCCCACGAATGGCCCGAACCAGCCCCGCCAGCTTGAGGGAGGTGAATATGATGTCCAGGTACTTCTTGGATATCCTCTGCTTCTCGGCGATCTTGCGCACCATGATGGGACCGGAGTCTCCATAGGACGCCAGCTCGACCATGGCCCTCAGTCCGTATCGGGTTCTCGTTGACAGCTTCATCGGTGGGCTCCCAGGTGCCGACTCCAAATACCGGCCAAGGATTAGCACATTGACAGCAAAAGGCGAAGAGTGAAACCCGAGAAAAGCGACCAACATGCTGAGCGCGAGCGAGCACGGTCAGTAGTCGGCGCTACGCGGGGTGCGGGGGAAGGGGATGACGTCACGGATGTTGGCCATGCCCGTGACGAACTGCACCGTGCGGTCGAAGCCCAGACCAAAGCCCGAGTGGGGGACGGATCCGTACCGACGGCTGTCGAGGTACCACCAGTAATGG
>JAJRWW010000589.1 GCA_024276595.1 Myxococcota bacterium | reverse complement strand
CGACTCGAGGGAGAAGCGATCCTTCACCATGGCCAGCCCAGCGGCACCGCACCGGGCGGCCAGGTCGGGGTCGTCCCGGAGCTTGGCAGCGGCCTCGGCCATCTGGACATGGTCCCCCAGCGGGACCAGGAAGCCGGTCTCTCCGTGAACGACTCCCTCGGGAATTCCTCCTGCCCGGGTGGCCACCACCGGGAGGCCCGCGGCCATGGCCTCCTGCATGGCCAGGGGCACGCCTCCCTCCCAGCCGGTGGTGGCGTGAAGAAACAGGTCGCCAGCGGAGAGGATCCGGCCGAGATCCTTCCGGTAGCCAAGGAAGCTCACCCAGGGACGTACGCCGAGGGTAACCGCCAGAGCCTCGGCCTCGGCCCGCAGCGGGCCGCTGCCAACCAGCAGCAGCCGCGGTGATGGGGTCTCGGAGGCCAGGTGATGGAGCACCCGCACGAAGAGGGCTGGATCCCGGGGCTGATCCAGGCGACAGACCGAAAGCAGCACAAAGGCATCGGCTGGCAGGCCGAGCTGCCGCCTGACAGCGACCCGCTCCTCGATGGCAGGGGCCAAAGGCGCTGCGTCCACACCGTTGTAAATCACCCGCATGCGCCCTGGATCCAGACCAAAGGCTCGGGCATCATCCCCCTCTGCCTCCGAGCCCAGTACGTAGGCGTCGGTCAGCCGGTCCAGGGCGCGCTCCACAAGCCACATGGCCTGGCGTCGTGGAAAGGGGCGATATGGGGCAGTGAAGCCGTGCAGGGCGTAGATGAGCCTCGGCCGGCGGCTCATCACCCCCAGGCACGCCAGCCGCGCCCAGAAGGCCGCTCTGCCGCCGTGGCAGTGGACCACCTGAGCTCGCTCCTCGTGGAGCAGGGCCGCCAGCCAGCTCAGCCGTTCGGGGCCCAGGGCTCCAGGGTCGACACAGGTCACCCCCTGCTCCTCGAGGGATGCGGCCGTCATCCCGCCGTCAGATGGCATCACCGCCACCACCCGGTGGCCCGCGCGGGCCTGGGGACAGGCGATTCGACTCATGTACACGGCGCCGCCGCCGCGGGAAGAGGAGGTCACGTGCACGATGCGCATGGAGTCAGAGTATGCCCCATGGGGTCGCTGGCGCCAGGAGCAATTGGCGCCGGGTCCCTTGCCGGGTGGGGCCTTGCCCCCGGCGCCTGTGGTCAGGGCTGGGTTGCTCCATGCAGCACCTCGGCGAGCTGTGCGGTGAGCTCACGCACGTGGTAGCGGCGGATCTCTGCCTCGTCTGGCGCGGCAGGGATCTCCTCTCCCCGGCGAATGTTCTCCAGCCAGGACTCGATCTGCGCGGCGATAGGGCCGGGGTCGGAGAGCGCGTGGCCCAGATGGCAGTCCGCGAGCAGCTCGTCGGCCACGGTGCCTGGTGGACCCACGCAGAGCACCGGCCGGCATGCGCCCAGGTACTCGAATACCTTCAGGGAGTAGATGCCCCTGTTGTCCGGGTCGTTCCAGGTGAAGAAGAGCAGCACATCAGAGGATCGCTGCAAGGCCACGGCCTCTGGCTGACTCACCGATCGCTCCACCCTGACGAGCTCCTGCAGGCCGTGGCGGGCGATGAGTGGGGCGAGGTGCCCCCGGTCCGATCCCACGAAGCGGACCTCGAGGTCACGAGGGGTTACCCCACGACGCTCCCGGAGGGCTGCGAGGGCTTCGAAAAGGGGTGTGGGGTCCTGGCGGGCAGGGTAGATGCTGCCCGTGTATGTGAGCGTGAGGGGCCCGGGGGGACGGGACCCATTTCCGGGCCGCTCCCCCCCTGCGGGCCCATCTTTCTGCAGGAAAGGGGATGCCGCGGGCGGGGGATCCTCGAAGCCGTTGGTGATCACCGATGTGGGCAGCCCGTGCAGACCCCTCAGCCGGGCCGCCAGGGGCTCCGAGACTGTAATGAGGTGGCTGGCAGGGGCCATTACCCAGCGCTCCAGGAGCTCCTCCACCTGGTGCCAGGGCCAGGGTCGGCTGAAGAAGTGGTTCTGGGTCCACAGGTCCCGAAAGTCTGCCACCCAGGGGAGCCCGGAGAGGCGGCACAGAAGTGACGCCACCAGGTTCGCAGAGCTGGGTGGAGACGTGGACAGGATGGCGTCAAAGGGCTGCGAGCCCAGGACCCGGAGCCCGGCGGCCACCGCGGGAAGAACCCATGGCAGGGCCCTGTCCGGCATGCGCACGACGCCCGGGAGCACCAGCGGGGCCAGGCGAGCTGGCAGCCCGGCCAGGCGAGCTGGCAGCCCGGCCAGGCGAGCTGGCAGCCCGTAGGCGCCCATCCCTGCTGCCCCAGCGCTGGCGGCGTTCATCCCTCCGCCGAGGGGTGTGGCCCTCTCGACCCTCGCCGTGACACGTCGCAAGGTGCGGATCAGCAGGCCGGTCGGGTCCGGGAACCAGGCCCTGGTGATCCTCTCCTCTCCAAAGGAGCTCGCCAATGTGGCCGGCCTGGAGAGGAACCGGTCCACAGTCAAGACCTGCGGATCCCAGCCGTGCTCGGGGAGGTGCCTGGCGAAGCGGTCATGCCGGATGGAGCCCACGGCGTTGGTGGGCGGAAAGAAGAAGGAGACCAGCAGCACACGTCTCAAGAGTCACCTCGCGGACACAAGCGGGAGCTGCTCCAAGGTATACCACCATCAGCGCCGTCTCATGGCCCCTCCAGACCCGGGTGCTCCGGCGGGCCTCGGGGCCCGGGTCGCCAGGTAGCTCGCCACGGGGGCGGGTACGGGGGAGTCGAACCAGGCCACCACCCGCCGCTCCGGATCCTCCAGGTGTCCGCTGTGGAGGCTCCAGGCACCGGTTGCCCCATCCACGAGCTGGATCGACTCACCCAGCCAGGCGCCGAAGGACAGGGGGGCGAGGGCGCCGATCACCGATCTGCCTCCCACACGCGTCGGTCCCCTGCGCGTGGTCACCAGCAGG
>JAJRWW010000588.1 GCA_024276595.1 Myxococcota bacterium | reverse complement strand
GCGCGGGTTGGAAGGCGTCTGAGCCGGATCGCCTGGTGGCAAGAAAAAGCCCCTTCTCGAAACCACTGGCAAATCCTTGCGCTCGGGCGCTATACTGCGGCGCGTCCGGTAAAGTGGGCCTTTGCAGGGAGAGTGACATGAGCGGCATGGCAAGACGTGCTTGGGTACTTTTCTGGGCGGCGGGAGCGGTCTTGGGGCTCTTGGTTGTGGCCTGTGGGCCGGTGGTGGGCCAGAGCAACAACAACCACCTGGGCGACGGCTGGGTGGGGGAGTGCGAGTGGGGCACCATTGAATGTGCCGGGCAGACCGCGCGCACCTGCGTGGGGAACGGAACCTGGCAGGAGGAGGCCTGCGCAGAGGCCTGCCAGGTGGGCCTGGGCTGCGTGCCCTGCATAGAAGGGGCACCCTACTGCCAGGACGACTGGGTGGCCATCTGTCAGGCGGACGGCTCCTTGGTCAACGACTACCAGTGCCCAGACACCCAGGTGTGCATCCTGGGGACATGCGTCACCAAGTGCGACCCGCGGGTGCTGGAGCCCTCCAACGTGGGCTGCGAGTTCTGGGCGGTGGACCTGGACAACGAGGCCATCGCGGCCAACGACGCGGCCGCCCAGCAGTTTGGCGTGGCGGTGGCCAACGTGAACGACTACCCGGTGGTGGTGGAGATCTATGTCAACTCCAGCCGGGTGGGTGAGGCCATGAACGAGCAGCTCGTCACGAGCGTCACCATCGCGGCAAACAGCCTCGAGCGCATCGACCTCCCCCAGCTCGAGGTGGACGGCTCCATGGGGCAGCACTCCACCTACGTGCGCAACTCTGGCTCAGGGACCTTTGTGAGCCCCCACGCCTACCGCATCCTCTCCAACGGACCGGTGGTGGCCTACCAGTTCAACCCCATCGTTCAGCAGTTCTCCAACGACGCATCCATCCTCATCCCCACCCAGGCGCTGGGCGACCGGCATTTCATCATGGGGTACCCCACCGCAAACCCCTGCGGCATAGACGCCTTCCCCATGGAGTCCATCCCCGACCACACCTCGGTTACCATCGTGGGAGTGGAGGACAACACCACCGTCCAGGTGCTCACCACCCACCCGATCATGGCCTCGGCCGGAGACTCCTGCTTCTCCATCGCCGAGGCGGCCGCCGGAGATGTGCTGGAGTTTACGGTCAACCGCTACGACGTGGTCAACCTGGAGAGCCTGCAGCCCGTTGGAGACGCCATGAGCTGCATCCAGCTCGCCTCCGAGCAGGACGGCGACTTCACCGGGACCCAGGTGCTGTCCTCCCGGCCCGTGGCCGTGTTCTCCAGCGGAGAGCGGGGCCTGGCAGGCTCGGAGACGGGGATCCAGACGGACGATAGCTGCTGCACCGACCACCTGGAGCAGCAGATGTTCCCCACCCAGGCGCTGGGCTGGGACTTCGTTGTGAGCCGCAGCCCAGTGCGCTCCACCGGAGGGTTCCGAGAGCCGGACGTGTACCGGATCCTGGCCACTGAGAACAACACATCCGTCACCACCACCGTGCCGGGCTTCGACTCCTTCAGCCTCAACGCAGGCGAGCTCGCCGTGTTCTGGGCCTCGGACGGGTTCATCGTCCAGTCCCAGGGCGGGGCGATAATGCTGGGACAGTTCCTGGTGTCGCAGGGCTACACCCAAAACGGCAACGGCGACTCCACCTTCACCATCTTCCCCCCTGCCGAGCAGCACCGCCTCAAGTACGTGTTCCTGATCCTCGACTCCTTCGAGGACAACTACATGGTCCTGGCCAAGCCAGACAACGCGTCAGTTCTCATCGACGGGGCGCCCCTGGGCGAGTTCCAGACCATCTGCACCTTCGAGCCCATCGGAACCCTGGGGTCGACCACATACGACCAGATGACCTGCCGCATGGACCCGGGGGTGCACGACGTGGAGTCGGACAAGCCCGTGGGTCTCACCGTCTACGGCTACTACAACGTGGGCTCGTACGGGTACCCGGGAGGCGCGGACGTGAAGATCATCAACCCGGTGGAGTAGGAGCCGAAAGCTCGTAGGGGCTCACGCCACGGCCTTCTCGTGGTGCTCCTGGCCGTCGAAGCTGATGATCGTGTCGTTGTCCCCCACGCGGGTCAGGATGTGCACCGGGCGCTGCCATATTCGATAGAGGTTGCGCAGAACGTCCTGGGCGTAGTCCTTGCGCAGATCCAGGCCGTCGTGGCGATGGCGGAGCACCAGCTCGCCGCGGTTTCCGTAGTTTGCATCCTCCACCTCCACCACCGGCTGGCCACCGTTGGTGAGGGAGAAAAGGAGCTTGCTCTTTATCTGGGTGAATGCGCGGCTTTCTATCTCCCAGCGGTCGCGGCGGTTGTTGAAGCCAAAGGTGTAGTACATGTGCTTTCGACAAAACTCCTCGGTGAAGAACTCGTCTATGAAGGTCACGTCAGAGTAGATCCTGCGGACCTCGAAGATCTTCTTCTGCCCCAGGCCTGTGCGCCGGTCCCAGGCGGCCCGCAGGGTCATGTTGTCGCAGTCCTCCCAGTCCTTGCCAAACTGCCCCTTGTTCCAGCGCTCCTCGATGTGGCGAAAGAGCTCCACTCCCATCTTGTAGGGGTTGAAGCTGCCCGGCGGGGAGGCGGTCACGCCTGCGGTCACCTTGGCGTACTCGACCAGCTCGCTGGCCTCTACCACCCGCTCGGTCATGAGCCGCGAATGCCAGTAGGTGGCCCAGCCCTCGTTCATGATCTTGGTCATGCGCTGGGGAATGAAGTACTCCGCCTCCTTGAGCACTATCTCCATGAGCGCCCGCTGCCAGCGGGTGATGGGAGCGTGCTCCATCACGAATCGGTAGACGTCCCGCTCCGGCCGGGAGGGGAGCTTCCTCATGGCCTGGGCCTGCTGCTCCCGGCGGTGACGCTGGCTCTCTATGAACTCGGGAGGGTTGATGTAGTCCCGCATGTACTCCTTGGCGTCCAGCGTGGGGACATCCTCGGAGTCAGCCCCCTCCTCCGCCATGGCGGGCCTGCCCGGGGTCTGGCGGCGGCTGATGTATTGACCCATGGGGTCGATGAGGTTCTCGATGGAGAGGCACAGGTCGATGAACTGCTCCACCGCCTCCACGGAGAAGCGCTCCATGAAGCGGCGGACATGGGTGGCGTGGTTGGCCAGCTCGTCCACCATCTTGCGATTGGTGACGGAGAAGAAGCTGTTGTTTTTGAAGAAGTCGTTGTGCGCCAGCACGTGGCACATGACGAGCTTTTGGTCCACCAGCGAGTTGCCCTCCAGCAGGTAGGCGTAGCAGGGGTCGTTGTTGATGACCATCTCGTAGATGTGGGAGAGACCATAGGTGTGGCTCTTGATGAGCCGCTCGTAGTCCATGCCGAAGCGCCAGTGGGGGTAGCGCACGGGGAAGCCGCCGTAGGCTGCCACCTCGTTCATGCGACGGTAGTCGACCATCTCGAAGATGGTGGGGAAAAAGTCCAGCCCGAAGTCGCGGGCGTGCTTCTCCACGATGTGCTGCAGGTCCACGAGGTAGGGTGGCAGCTTCATTACTTGCCCTTGCCCAGGAAATCCTTGATGGAGTCCATGATTGCTTCCCTTCCGGAGATCTCAGATGTGATGAGCATCTCGTCCTCTCCAAAGGCCTCGGTGAGATCCCTGATGAACTGCCCGGACCCGTATGGGCTGCGAACCTGTCCGTAGCAGAACACGTTGATGAGCCCAAAGAGCTCGTCCCGCAGGAGGCCGATGCACTTTGACGTGTCGTCAGAAGACCAGTTGTCACCGTCAGAGAAATGGAAGGGGTAGACGTTCCAGTCCCCGGCCGGGTAGTCCTTCTGAATCATCTCCAGGCACAGGGTGTAGGCGGAGGAGATCATGGTCCCCCCCGCCTCCCGGGTGCGGAAGAAGGTCTCCGAGTCCACCTCCTTGGCAGCGGCGTCGTGGATGATATAGCGGGACTCCAGCCCCTCGTACTGGGTCCGCAGCCAGGTGTCGATCCAGTAGGACTCGATCCGCACGATCTCCTTCTGCTCCTCCCCCATGGAGCCGGAGACATCCATCATGTAGATGATCACCGCGTTGGAGTGGGGGATGGTGACCTCCTTCCAGGAGCGGTAGCGCTTGTCCTCCCGGATGGGGATGATCAGCGGCGCCTTGGGGTTGTAGGTGCCCATGGCCACCTGGCGCTTGAGCGCCTGCTTGAAGGTGCGCTTGAAGTGCCGCAAGGACTCGGGCCCGGTCTGTCTCACGCCCGTGTAGCGCTCCTTTCGGGTGATCAGCCGGTGGGTGCCCTTGGGCTCGATGCGGGGCAGCTCCAGCTCCTCACCCAGGATCTGGGCCAGCTCCTCCACCGTGAGCTCCACCTCAAGGGCGTGCTCGCCCGGGGCGTCTCCGGCCTCCCCGGCTCCCCCGGACTGCCGCTCGTCACCCACGGGGTCTCCCGGCTCACCCTCCCCCTGTCCAACGCCCCCCGTCTCCTTGCTCCCGAAGGTGAACCGCGGGATCTCGATCTGGGGCATGGGGATGGCCACCTTCTTCTTTCCCTGGCGGCCCATGAGCTCACCACGGCTGATGTACTTGCGCAGGTTCCTTCGGACCTGCCCGCGGACGATCTGCCGGAAGCGGCGGCGGTTCTCGTCTATGCGCTGGGTCATCTATCCCTCTTTCACGTCCCCCCGAGCAAAGATGGATGAGACAAAGTCCAGCACGTCCGCGGCGCAGACCTCGCAGTAGCCGTGACTTCGGATGAGGCGGTTCTTTATGACATCGAACTTGGCCTGCTCCTCCCGGTCCGTGACCCGTGCGGAGGCGAAGCTGGAGAACTTGATGGAGTCCTTCTGGTCCTCGAAGAGCTTGAGCTCCAGGGCCCGGCGGAGCCTGTCGTTGGACTGGTAGTCGAAGGACTGCCGGTCCATGGAGGCGGCCGCTATGTAGTTCATGACCTCCCGCCGAAAGTCGTCCTTGAGCGCCTCGGTCACCTCTATCTTCTCCTCGATGGAGCGCATGAGGCGCTCGTTGGGCTCACGGTCCTCGCCCGTGTACGGGTCCTTCACCTTCTCCTTGAGGATGTACGCGCGCACGTTCTCCAGGTAGTTGTCGAACAGGTTCTTGAGGCCCGTCTCGTCCGCGCTGATGGCCCGCTGCACCTCGTTCTTCACCACGTCCTCGTACTCCTGCTTCACCATCGCCAGCAGCTCCCTGAAGTGAACGCGCTGGTCCTCGGAGTTGATGAGGCTGTGGTGGCGCAGGCCGCTCTCCAGCTCGTTCAAGACCATGAAGGGGTTGACGCAGCTCTCGCTGGCGTCAGACACCAGGGCGTTGGAGACCTTGTCCTGGATGTAGCGCGGGGAGATACCCTCCATTGCCTCTCGGTTGGTCTCCTTGCGCAGCTCCTTCACGTTGTCGGCGGTGAAGCCAGGGATCTGCTTGCCGTCGTAGAGCTTCAGCTTCTGGATGAGGCTGAGGCTGTGCTTCTTCGGATCCTCCAGCCTGGTGAGCACCGCCCATGTGGCGGCCATGCGAAGAGTGTGGGGGGCGATGTGCTTGCCCTTGATCCTGTCGGGGTTGAAGTCCTTGGTGTAGATCTTGGTCTCCTCGGAGACCCGGGTGATGTACGGAACGTCCACCTTGATTGTTCGGTCTCTGAGGGCCTCCATGAACTCGTTGTTGAGCAGCTTGCGGTACTCGGCCTCGTTGGTGTGGCCGATGATCACCTCGTCGATGTCGGTCTGTGCGAACTTCTTGGGCTTGATCTTGTGCTCCTGGGTGGCGCCCAGCAGGTCGTACAGGAAGGCCACGTCCAGCTTGAGGATCTCGATGAACTCCACGATGCCCCTGTTGGCGATATTGAACTCGCCATCAAAGTTGAAGGCGCGGGGATCGGAGTCTGATCCGTACTCGGCGATCTTTCGGTAGTTGATGTCGCCGGTCAGCTCGGTGGAGTCCTGGTTCTTCTCGTCCTTGGGCTGAAAGGTGCCGATGCCCACGCGGTCCTTCTCCGAGAGCACGAGCCGGCGCACCCGGATGTGGCCGATGACCTTGGACCAGTCCCCCTTGTACACCTGCATGAGCTCGCGGAAGATCTGTCGGCAGGCCGGGTCCAGGTCCCCTTCGATGCGCATCGGGTAGCGGGTGTGCTCTGGGAGCAGGTCCTCGAGCACCTGCTGGCGGTGCTCCTCCGGTATGAGACGCAGCGGCTCCTCGTGCATTGGACAGGGATGGTGCTGGGCGCCACCGGAGATGTGCTGCAGCTCGGGCGGCAGCACCCATTCGAACGTGAACAGCCGCCCCTCGGTGGTGCGCGAGTAGCGCTCCAGGCCCTTTTTTAGCAGGCGCGCGATGGTGGACTTGGAGCTCCCCACCGGGCCGTGGAGCAGGATCACCCGCTTCTCGGAGCCGTAGCGAAAGGCGGCGCTCTTGAACACATTCACCAGGCGCATGAGCGGAATGTCCAGGCCAAAGATGGCGTCCTTGCCGCCAGAGCGCTCGTCGTCGAAAAAATGGTAGTGCACCAGGGTCTTCTTGTGGTCGATGTACTCCTGCTGGCCCGCGGCGAGGATCATGTCGTAGACCCGCTGCCAGGCCGTACGCAGCACGTTGGGATCCTCGCGGACAATACCCAGGTAGTCCTCGAAGCTGCCCTCCCAGTTGAGCTCCTGGTACTGCTTGACGTCCTGCATGTGAGCGATTCGTTCGATGAGGGACTGAGCGGGCGCGGTCGAGTCAGTGGGCATAGGGTCACTCCTGTCGCTGAAGCTGGGGAGACCGCCGAGGGTCGAGCATCTCTTCTGGGTCGAGCATCTCTTCTATTGATAGGATAGCAGCGGGCCAACGCCCTCACAAGGAGCCCCGCGCCTGAGCCGGATGCTGCGTGGGGGCGAGAGGGTCAGCGGATCTGTGCCGAGGAGCCGGGGATCTTGCGAAAGGGCTCCAGGCGACCACCCAGGTGCCGGGACAGGAAGCCTTCGGTGCGCCCGATGAAGTCCAGCCTGTTGGCCGGTCCCTTGAAGCCGTGGCCTTCGTCCGGGTAGACCACGTAGAGCACCCTTCCCCCGCGCCGGCGGATGGCCTGCACCATCTGGTCCGACTCGGAGATCTTCACCCGGGGATCGTTGGCGCCCTGAAAGATCGCCAGGGGCGTGCGGATGCGGTGGGCAAAGTAGAGCGGAGACCGGCGGCGGAGCATCTCCCGGTCCGCCTTGAGGTCTCCCACCCTGGTGGAGAAGACGGTCATGAGAGGCTTCCAGTACGGGGGGATGGAGGCCAGCAGGGTGAGAATGGAGCTGGGGCCGACAATGTCCACGGCGGCGGCGTAGAGCCCCGGGGTGAAAGCAACCCCTGCCAGGGCAGCGTAGCCCCCGTAGGAGCCTCCAAGGATGGCCACTCGCCTGCGGTCCACGCCCTGGGTCCTGATTGCCCAGCGGACCGCGTCGGTGAGGTCGTGCTGCATCTTACGGCCCCACTCGCGGTTGCCCGCGTTCAGGTACCGCTTCCCGAAGCCAGCCGAGCCCCGGTAGTTCACCTGCAGCACCATGTAGCCCCTGTTGGCCAGCCACTGCACCCATGGGTTGTAGGCCCACTTGTCCCGTGACCAGGGCCCCCCGTGCACGAAGAGCACCAGGGGCTGCTTGCCGGGCAGCGGTCTGGGGGGCCGGGTCAGGTAGCAGACCAGCTTCATGTGGTCGCGTGCCTCGATGATGACGGGCTCCTGGGAGGCCAGGCGGTAGGAGCCGAGCTCGGGCCTGGTGTCTAGCAGTAGGCGCAAGGTCCGCGCGGGTCGCTGGTACAGGTAGTAGCGCGCAGGCATGGTGGGTCCACCCACCGCCACCACCCAGCGGCGACCGTCCAGGGAGCGGCTCACAATGCCGAATCGGTTCCCCCGGGCGAGTCTGGCCAGGGCCCGAATGTCCTTGCCAAAGCCAGGGTCGAGGGCCACCCATCTCTTTTTCAGGTACTCCACCGTCACTGCCTCGATGCGGTGGCTCCTGGGATTGATGGCCACCCTGGAGACGTCGGCCAGCGGGCTGGCAAAGAGCTGGGTGACCTTCCCGTCGGAGATGCGGACCTCGATCAGCCGCATCTTGTCCACCCCCTTGTTGTCCACGACAAAGACTCCCTGCCCGTCCGGGGTAAAGCCCATGGGGACTCCCGACTCCAGAGGGGTCCAGCGCCGCAGGGTGCGCCAGGCCCCCTTGGGGGCGTCTCGCACCAGCAGCAGCTTGTCGCCGTCGGACGCCATGGCCCGCGCGGCGCGCACCTTCATCTGGTGGTCGGCCACCCAGCCCACCACGTTGCCCGGATTTGGGGTGTCGAGGCTGAGCCTGCCACTTTGCAGGTCCAGCCGGTAGACGTCAAAGAGGCTGCGACGCCGCTGGTTTGTGGTGACCAGGATGGTGTGCGGATGAAGATGGCTCACCTTCAGCACCTGCGCGCGAACCCCCCCCCCTGGGGTGAGCTGCTTCACCCCCTTGCCGTCCGCCCTGGCCAGGAAGATCCGGTAGTTCTCGTCGCCGTCCTTGTCCTGGGAAAAGAGTAGCCCACGGGAGTCCGGGGTCCAAAAGTAGCCACGGATTCCACGACGGGTCTCCCGGGTCACCGGCCTTGCGTTGCCCCTGCCGACTGGCCGCACCCAGATGTTGAGCACTCCATTGGAGGGGGCCAAAAAGCTGAGCCTCCTCCCGTCCGGGGAGAGCTGGACGGCCGTCTGCCCGGGGTTGCCAAACAGGAGCGCGCGGGGAATGAGGTGTGGATCGCGACCTGCTGCCAGAGGGAGGCGAGGGCCGCTGCTCGAGGGCGGACGCGGGCACCCAGCGCTCGCCGCCAGGGCCAGGATCCACATGGTAAGCAGAGGGATCCACAAAGGCGCGTGATGGGAAGCGCCAGACATGGAGCCTGACCTGGTGGGGTGATCATCTGGGGACATGGGGTTCTCCTTGGAGGCGAGCGGCTGGTGTCCTTGATCAGGCCGGGTTTTGCTCGATGAGTCAAGCCCTGCCAAAGCTGCCAGGTGCCCAGCACCATCAGCCGGTGCACCGGCACCAAGAGACGGCGAGTGTCGCCGGGCCGAGGGGATGATGCCCCGTGGGCAGGGGATCCTGGATGCCCTGTGGAGCACAGCCGCGGGAGGGAAAAAACCGGGGCCGCCTTCCCGGGGGAGACGCCTGGGACGGTAGACGTTTGTTGTGCGGGAAGGCGACCCTGGGGAGGAATGAATGGAGGCCGGGGGCGGGTCAGGCGACCCTCACTTGCACTTGCTTACCTCCTTGATGCCGCTGGCGGCGGTGACGCAGCGGGAGATCCGGCGGTACTCGAAGTAGCCCTTCATCTCCTTGGCGCGCTTCCACTGCTTCACGCAGCCCTCGTTGGCCTTTCTTGCAGCCTTCTCGCCGATCTCCTTGGTGGTCAGCTTGTCCAGGTGCGAGCAGACGTCCTCCGGCGACCTTGCGCAGCCGGCTCCAAGAGCCCCGGTCAACAGCATGGGTGCAACAATGGCGAAAAGGATCTTCTGGATGCTCATGGTCGTCTCCTCCTGGGATGTCGGCAAGGCGAAGGCCGGCCATGTCGCCGCCCGCACCTGGCTCCCTTGTGATGTTCGAGCTGGCGTTACTGCAAGCCCCTTGCCAGGATCCCAATAGCGAGCGCTTATCAATTATTCTGGGCAGTTGAGGAGTGGACGGGAGGCAGGATGCCTTGAGGACATGCAGGCATGGGTGCTTTGCTGCCCAGCCCAGCGGCTCCTGCCGGGTCCTCCCGCACCCAGCGGGAGCCGCTCCCACAGCGCAGCGCCCACCCCTTCGGCGAGCTCACGCGTGCTCAGTTCACCTGCGGCTGAGGCAAGACCACTGGCACGCGGTAGTAGTCCACGCAGTCGGGCGTATAGCAGTTGATGATGTACTCGGGGTCTCCGGTGGCAGAGCCCCCGCAGTGGCAGTAGTTGCACGTACCGTTGGTGTCCGGGCCGCTTCCGGCCCGCACCACCGCGCCCACGCTCGTGTCCCGGGTGACCCCCACCGAGGTCATCACGATGGGATCGGGGCAGCCACCCTGGGGCGGATCGTGGCGGTCGTAGCGAACGTAGGCGAAGCTCAAACCCGGGGCAGGGCCCAGGAGCTGGCCGTCTCGTATCATGGCCGGGTAGGTGCTCCCGTGCACGTTGTGACAGGCCACGCAGGTGCCGTAGGAGTCCACCGTGCCGTCCCCGTCCGAGTCGTAGAAATGCGGTGGCCCGGCCAGGTGCGTGGCGTGGGCGTTGCGCGTGTTGGCGCCGGGGATTGAGTAGGCTCCAATGTCCGTGCTCAAGCCATCGTCGATGAGCACGACCGCGTCGTTTCGGAAGTTGGTCTCGAAGTCGATGGCGTAGTAGGGGCCGGCGGGGGCGGTGGGCCCTCCCAGCAGGGAGTACTTGTCGTGGCACCGAAAGCACAGAGCGTAGTAGGGTGGGTCCTCGTAGGGGCCGTCGCGATCCCAGTCGGTTCGCGGCACGTACAAGGGGCGCATCCCCGCCACGTCCAGGAGACGGAACGCGTCCTGGTAGTTGTCCGCGGCAGCGCTGTAGCTGCGAGCCACCCCGTCGATGTGCTCCCTGGCGGTGTCGTGGCAGTGGGTGCAGTCGACTAGCCCGGATCGGCCGTGGCCGGTGGAGTAGAACCCGAAGGTGGAGTCACCCACCACCGCTGGAGCGGCCACACCGTCTACGACCGACGTGCCCAGGTCATGGCAGCCTGCACACCAGAGCTCCTTGCCGGAAGCGAGGGCGTCCCCCTGGTAGACGCCGTCGTTCCAGTTGGTTCGGGCGCCCACAAGCGGATCATCCACCCCATCCACTGCGCCACCCGGGCTGTGGCAGGCGTCGCACACCGTTGTGGTGGAGAAGGGGTTTCCATCGTTGAACAGGGATGCCTCGGCGTTGTGGCAGGCGTCGCAAGCCAGGGCCAGACCCCGGGGGCTCCCCCGGGTATGGACACGATGGCTGCGACCGGCAAAGGGCAGAAACTCCCTGGTGTGCGCGTGGCAGGTGGTGCAGGTGGTGCCCGCGTTGTGGGTGTGGGATCCGCCAGCGTCGTTGCGGTGGTACGCGGTGGTCGTGTGACACACCTCGCAGATCCCATCGTAGACGTCGTCGCCGTCTGCGAAGGAGCCCGGGCCGCTGCGCGCGGTGAAGAGCACCTGCCGGGATCCCGAGTAGGGCGTGGCGATGGAGCCCCGCACCGCGCTCAGGTTAGAGCCGGGGGGGTAGAAGACGTGGCACACGTCACAGCCCGAGCCAAAGTGGTAGAGGCCATCCCCGTCCGCGTCTCTGAGGTCGATGGCCATGTCGCCGTCGAAGATACTCGGCTCGCTCTCGCTCCCGCCCTCATCACCAACCGTGCCGGGGCTCGAAGAACCCTGCCCAGCGCCCTCCCAGACTATGGCCGCTCCCCGCAGATCCTGGCGCCCACGGCTCGGTCCACCCGATCCTCCCAGGTGGTAGGGAGCCGCAGGGTGGCCAAGATCTCCGGCCTTGCCTCGCTCGTGGGTCTGGGATCCTGTGGCGCTCTGTGCGCAGCCGGTGTAGACCAGCACCAGCGCCACCCAACACCCGAGGCACCGTGACAAAGCACAGGCTGCGCCGAGCTCGCAGAGCATGCTCGCCTCCAGGAATGAGACTGCGCCTCTGCCCAGCAGAAGCAAGATCGAGTCAGTCGATTATTTCTATTGATATGCTAATTGTATGGTGGGTGATCATCAAGAGGCATTCTCATGAGCTTTCGCGCTGACCGCGCCCTGGCGTGCGCTGCCCTCCTATCCCTCCTCGTTGGTGTGGGCTCTTCGGGCTGTGAGGACTTTGCAACGAATCTCCTGGAGCCGGGTGGCTGCGACGCCAGCGACCTGGCCTGCACAGCCTGTCACGGGTCGGGAGACAGCCCCGCGCCACCAGTGGACCTGCACGGCTCGGACAGCACCGCCGAGATCGGGGTCGGCGCCCACGCGAGCCACCTGTCCGACAACGCCCTTCGCCGCGCGGTCCCGTGTGAGTCCTGTCACCAAGTCCCTTCCTCGGTCAACGCCGCCGGGCACATCGACCCCAGCCCGGCGGAGCTGGTGTGGAGCGGCCTGGCCACGGGCGACTCCACCCCCGTGTTCGACCGCGACCGCCGCACATGCAGCAACTACTGCCACGGTGCGACCCTTACTGGGGGCTCCAACACCACTCCTGAGTGGACCGTGGTGGACGGAACCCAGGCCGCCTGTGGGACCTGCCATGGAACCCCTCCTCCAGCGCCCCACCCCGCCAGCTCTGGCTGCGGCCAGTGTCACGTGGAGACCCTGGGTACAGGGGAGATGAACCTGGACACACACATCGACGGCGTCTTGCAGGTGAGCGGGTCCCTGGAGTGCGGGAGCTGCCACGCAGTGCCCCCTGCCACGGGCAGCCACCTGGTCCACTACTCCGCCTCCACCCAGGACGCCACCTACGGCGACACATCCATCACCGAGGCGCTGCTCCCCGGCGGAGGAGGGTACGCCTTCGGTTGCGGCAACTGCCACCCCACCGACCCGAGCCACCACGGCAATGGCGTAACGAACGCGGGAGGGGGCAGCGCCGAGATCCAGCTCTCCCCCGGCGACGGCAAGCCCGGCTCCCTCAAGGCGAGAAACGGACCCAACGCTGCGTACGACCCTGGGCCGCTGCTCCAGGCGGACGGAGATGGCCTCTTTTACACCCTGGGAACGTGCAGCGAGGTCTACTGCCACAGCCAGCGCGTGATCGATACACCTGGGCCGGTCCCGGCGCCGGGCCAGGACTTCCCCTTCACCGGCTACCCGATCACCTATCCAGAGTACGTGGTCAACACCACGCGCCTGTACAGGGACGTCACCTGGGGCGACACCCTCTCCTGCGACGGCTGCCACGGCTTCCCTCCCCGTACCTTCGACGCCACGGTGCTCGCAGGGGCGGGTGACTCCCACTCCTGGATCAACGCCGAAGGCTACGAGAGCCTCCACGGCTTCGTCCACGGGGCCGACCCAGTGCCTTGCTCCGCCTGCCACAACGAAGTGGTCACCGATCCCGGCGTGCGATATCGAGACTACGAGCCCCCCGCGGACGGCTGGTCGGTGTACGAGCCGGTGCCCATCGCCGGGCACGGACGTCATGTCAACGGCGTGGCGAACGTGGCCTTCACCACGGACCCGATCACCCTGACCTCCAACCAGTTCGACCTTTCGAGCGCCGCATGGGACTCCTCCACCCGGAGCTGCGAGTCGGTCTCCTGCCACCTCCAGGACACGCCCGTGGTTTGGGGCACCCCGTTCCGCTACAGCGTTGGCGCGGAGTGCAACGTGTGCCACCGCATGTAGCCGGGGCATTGCCTAGCGCAGCCTTGTCGGCGGGTGCCTCGCGCGCTCCCCCCAGAGCGGTTCTGGGAGTGAGCCCGCGGCCTGCCATCGCGCGCGGAAGCGGCGCGCCGACACTGCTGCACCTGAGGCGCGACAGGACCTATTGCCCTCGCGCGCGGAAGCGTCGCAGATCCTCCGGGGTGTTGAGGTTCGTGGGCTCGCCCTCCTCCTCCAGGTCCAAGAAGGCGACGCTGCACCTGTCAAAGGTCGCCCGCACCGCGCGCTCCCCCTCTGCCAGCACCTGGTTGGCGACGGCCCCGAAGCCCTTGTCGTACACGGCAAACAGGGGCTCCAGGTAGCCGCTCGGGTACCGGGGCACGGCGGCCAGGTGGCCCCGCTGACGCCGCAGCAGCGACGCCACGAGGAAGGGGTCCGGGTGGGGAATGTCGGTGGCTGTGACAAACACCCTGCTGTGGCGCGCGGCATCCAGGGCCGAGGCGATCCCCCTGAGGGGACCCTGGCCGGGATGGGTGTCCGCCACCACCGGGAGATGAAGAAAGGAGTACTTGTCGGGGTCGTTGGAGCTCACCAAGATCTCGTCGAAGTGGGGGCGTAGCCTGGCCGCGATGTGAGCGATGAGGGGCTGGCCATCCACCTCGATGAGAGACTTGTCCCTGCCCATTCGGCGGCTGGCACCTCCAGCCATTATCACGGCGGTGGCCTCCCGGCGAAAGGTCCACCGCTCGCCGGACCAGAGGATCCTGTCTGGAGACGGCTCGAAGCCTGCCCCGTCGAAGACGAAGGTCTCGTCGGCGTGCTCCCTCACCGCAGCCGCCGATGGCTTGGCAACGAGGTTGCTCCGGTCGCGAGCCACCAAAAAAAGGCTCGGCTCCAGCACCAGGCGAGGGCTGTTGCCCTCGCACACCAGGGGGCGATCACCCACCAGGTGCAGGAGGGCGCGCACCCCCTCCTCCAGGTGACCCTGGCACACCCGTAGCCAGAACACCTGCTCGGCGCCGGCGGCGAGCATCCGGCCGGTGTCCTTGCCAGGGTTTTCGCCCAGCTCCTCGCTCAGGTCCCAGTCTCCCTCCAGGCTGCCGCAGACGCCGCAGCCCTCGCCCCCCCGGGGACACTCGCCGCCCCGCTCTCGGATGGTGGTGATCTTGGCGCCCACCACCGGCCCAGCCTTTGCCTGCCGCCCAATGAGATGGCAGGCCAGCGTGGACTTGCCCTGGTTCTGTCCAGAGGCGCCCAGGAGCAGAATGTGAGGAGCCCGAATCATTCTGCAAGGAAATCTAGCGACGCCTCCGGGGGCGGTCAAGCCGCCCCTGCCCGACCCGTCCGAGGCCGCAGGGACACCGCCAGTCAGCCTCAGCTCACGCAGGTGGGACAGAGCTCATGCCAAGAGGAGGGACACTGGGCTCGCAACGTAACATCTCAGGTGTTGCACGCCCTCCACGCCAACCCTATGGCGATGCATACGGCCAGAAAGGCAGCCACCAAGAGAACTCCGGTGGAGAAGCTACGCAACGCGCCGATCGTCCCTCCTCCCCGCGCCTCCTCGCGCCTCCTCGCGCCAATCCTCTGTCCTCGATCCCGGCGCCCGCTTCGCCTCCTCGATCAGCCAGTTGATCGCCGCGATCAGCCCATCGACCGGCGGCCCTTCCATCATCTCGCTGGCGGAAACCTCGAGCAAGCCGTCATCCAGCGGTAGCCGCGCACTCGCCGAAAGCGCGGCTGTTGTGGGCAACGG
>JAJRWW010000587.1 GCA_024276595.1 Myxococcota bacterium | reverse complement strand
GGATCCCCATGCACCCCAGGATCCCATCCTGGCGGCAGCCAACGCGGACCAGCGGGGCTACGCCTATGTGTTCACTGCGACCAGCTATCACCAGCTATCGGTGCCGGGCCACCAGTGGGTCGGCTCCGGGAGCCTGGCCTCGCGCTTCCCCGACGTGCCGGGCTCCCAGCTCACGAGCGCCATCGGGGTCTCCTGGCCAGCGGAGGCACAGACAGGGCTCATCCTGATCACCGTCTCGGGCTCCAACGCGTGGCTCTGGTTTTATGACGAGGACAACAGCTCAGGCCTGGTGGTCCCCCGGGCGGACAACCCTCAGCCCCTGGACTGGTCCAGCGACCCGCTGGCCCCATCGCCCACCTCCACCAAGGCGGCCTTCCAGACCTTGGGCAACGCCAACGGCTGGACCCACCACGACCTGTACTCCCTGTGCGTGGCCACAGAGCCCACTATCCCTCCGGACACGGACGTTGGGCCCTACACGGGGATCATTACCAGCAGCGACCAGCTATTTCTGTACGCAGCGTCCTGGTGCTTTCGGTTTTACGAGAACATGCCCCTCGCCCTGTTCACCCCCTTCGTCGAGCCCGGCTCACCCACCCCTGCGGAGGTGGTGGCCGCCTTCTACAGCACCGAGCACGGCGATCGCCTCTACGTGGTCGTCCAGCCGTGAAGCCCTGACGCCCCGCTTGCCTGCGGGTGCCCCCTGGGATACCGTGGGAGCTGATGGCGGCCTTCCCGCAGATGCCGCCGGGCACCCATGCGCACTCTGCAAAAGATCATCTCTGACCCCCATGAGCTCTGTGCCTGGTTCCCCAGCCAGATGCGTGCGGGGTTCGTGTTTCTGCCCGGGGTCACCTCGGTGCAGGTTGGGGAGGAGCTGTGCGTCTGGATCAAGGTCCCAAGCTATAGGGCAGAGGTCTACTTGACCGGGGTGGTGGCCTGGCGGCGCCTGAAGCGCTCGGAGCACGCTCCCGCCATGGGCCCCGGCTCGGGCCTGGCGCTGCGCCCACCCCAGCAGGCCGAGATCGCCTTCTTGGGCCGGCTGATCATCGGCGCGGTGCAGCCCCTCCCCGAGCGGCACTTCGCGCGGACGCGCATCCTCGTGCCCTGGAGCTGCGCGGTGATGCTCCCCAGGGTGGGGCGCTGGTGCCCCGCTTCCCTCATGGAGATAAGCCCCGGCGGGGCCAGGGTGGAGCTCCCTGCCCTCCCGGTGCGACAAGGATGTGCCGTGGATGTGACCCTCCCATGGCACTCCCAGGCGTCCCACAGGATGCACCTGGCCTGGCATCGAGCCACCGGCGGGCACGTGCAGCTCGGGCTCACCCGCAGGCTCGATGGGAGCCTGCACGAGCGGGAGTGGGACTCCCTCGTGGAGGCGGCGAGCCGCCACTTTTGCTCCCAGGTGATCTCCTTCTGAGCGCTGCCCCGGACCCCCAAACCCATCACAACCGTCGCAACCGGAGAGAACATGACATCGGACAGACCCAAGGACCAGGCTCTGAGGCAGGCAACCGAGCAACCCTCACACCAGGAGCAGAGCTTCGCCGAGCTGTTCGAGGAGTCCATGAGGGCCTCGCCGCCGACACGGGTGGAGGAGGGGCAGGAGGTCACCGGCAAGGTGCTGCAGGTGGGAGCCGAATGGACCTTCGTGGACATTGGAGCCAAGGGCGAGGCGCTCATTGCCACCTCCGAGCTGCTGGACGAGAAGGGCCGCGCCACCGTGAAGGTGGGAGAGACCGTGCAAGCGCGGGTGCTGCGGCGGGACGGGGACGGCATAGTGCTCAGCCGAGTGCTGGGTGGCGGCTCCCAGGGGAGGCGAGTCCTGGAGGACGCCTTCGACCTGGGCATGCCGGTGGAGGGGGTGGTCAAGGCGGTCATCAAGGGTGGGCTGGAGGTGGAGGTGGCCGGGGTGCGGGCCTTCTGCCCCGCCTCCCAGGCCTCGTTGCACTACGTGGAGGATCTGTCTGAGCTCCTGGAGCGCAAGCTGACCTTCAAGGTCGCCGAGTACCGAGACTCCGGGCGCAGCGTGGTCCTCTCCCGCAAGGCATTGCTGGCCGAGGAGCGGGCCAAGCAGGCCGAGAAGACCAGGGAGAAGATCCAGGTGGGCGCGGTTCTGCCGGGGGAGGTCAGCTCCATTCGGGAGTTTGGCGCCTTCGTGGACCTGGGGGGCATCGACGGGCTGCTCCACGTCTCGGAGATCTCGCACGGCCGGGTCAGCCGGGTGGAGGATGTGCTCAGCCCGGGTCAGCAGCTCACCGTGCAGGTCCTCCAGGTGGAGGGCGACCGCATATCACTCTCCCTCAAGTCGCTGGAGGGAGATCCATGGGAGAGCGTGTCCGAGCGATTCTCCGAGGGGAGCCGGCTGGAGGGCACAGTGGTCCGGGTACAGCCATTCGGCGCCTTCGTGGAGCTGGCCCCAGGGGTGGATGGTCTGCTGCACGTCTCCACCCTGGACGACCCTGGTGTGCGGGATGCCCGGAAGGCCTTCGAGGAGGGACAGCGAATCTGTGTGACGGTTGTCTCGGTGGATCCGAGCCGGCAGCGCATCGGCCTGGCGCCAGCGGATGGGAGCTCATCGGACCAGCGGGCGCTCCCGGTGAGGCTGACCCCTGGTGCCACGGTCACGGGCGTGGTGGATCGCGTGGAGGTCTACGGAGTGTTTCTGCGTTTTGTAGGGACCACCGCCGCAGGTCGCCCGGCCCGTGGGCTCATCCCCAGAGAGGAGATCCGTGACGCGCCCGAGGACCTGCGCCACCGCTTCCCCCTGGGAGATAAGGTCCGGGTGGTGGTGCTGGACCCGGACGAGAGGGGCCGCACGCGGTTGTCCGAGCGCGCCGCCCAGCAGGCCCAGGAGCGCGCCCAGGCCAGGCCCTACCTGGAGGCTGGAAGCAAGGCCGGAGGTGGCTTCGGCACCTTTGCGGATCTGCTCAATCACAAGCTGGGAGAGTAGCTCGCACCAGGGGATCGATATCTGGTCCAAATCTCGTCCGGGGCGTCCTTCGGTGCTACTATGCGCGCTCCACCTGTCCAGCCGGAGGTTCCAATGAAAAGCAATCCATGGTGGCAGCACCGAGCGTGGCTGGTGTACGCCACTGCCGCCCTGCTCGTGGCGCTTGCCATGCTCTGGTACCGACGAGCAGGCGGCGGATGTGGGGGAGGCCCTGCCTCCAGGACCCGGGAGCTGGTGATCTTCCACGCGGGGAGCCTCTCGGTGCCATTTCGGGAGCTGGCCCTCGCCTTCGAGAAGAAGAACCCCGGGGTCAAGGTCAAGGCGGAGGCCGCCGGGAGCAGGCGCTGCGCTCGGAAGATAAGCGACCTGGGGCGTCGGGCGGACGTAATGGCCTCGGCGGACTACAAGGTCGTCGAGAACCTGCTCATGCCCGAGCACGCGAGCTACAACATTCGCTTCGCCACCAACGAGATGGCCATCGCCTACACTGCCAGATCGATGCGCGCCCGGGACGCCGAGAAGGGCGCCTGGCACCGCATCCTGCTCGATCCCGAGGTCCGCTTCGGACGCTCGGACCCCAACAGCGACCCCTGCGGATACAGGACGCTCATGGTCTTCCAGCTCGCCGAGATCCACTACGGCGTGCCGGGCCTGGCGAAGAGGCTCGAAGCCAGGCACGGGCGCAAGTTCATCCGCCCCAAGGAGACAGACCTGCTGGCCCTGCTGGAGGCGGGAGAGATCGACTACCTGTTCATCTACCGGAGCGTCGCTGTCCAGCACGGCCTGAGGACCGTCCTTCTCCCACCAGAGATCAACCTGGGCTCTCCGCGCTTTGCCAAAGGCTACCGCCGGGCAAAGGTGACCGTAACTGGCAAGACCCCAGGCACCTTCATCACCCGCACCGGAGAGCCCATGGTCTACTCCGTGACCATCCCCAGGTCGGCCCGACACCGCCCCCTGGCAGAGGCATTCGTGGCTTTTCTGCTGTCGGAGGAGGGACGCAAGATAGTAGAAAAGAACGGCCAGCCCTTCCTGCGCCCGGTGGTCGTGGACGGCGAGGAGAACCTCCCCGCTGTCCTTCGAAAGGCCGTGGCGAGAGTGCGCTAGTGCCCTCGAACAGGCGAAAGGGCACAGGCCACAGCCCGGATGTTGGTACCCACCGCCAGACCACACCGCCCGGTGGGTCTGAGGCCAGGGCTCGCTGAGGAGCAACCATGGGCCGCACAACCGACAGTAGCTGGTGGTTCCACCTCCTGCTCGCGGTGCTGGGCTCGGCGCTGGTGCTGCTGGTTCTGGCGCCCCTGGTGGGCATGGTGGTGGCCACGTCCTTTTCGGAGCTCTCCGCCGCTGCGGCCGACCGCGTGGTGCTGGAGTCCATCCGGGTCACCCTGGTGGCCGCCGCCTGGGCCACCCTGGCCTGCACCGTGCTGGGAGTCCCACTGGCGTATCTGCTGGCGCGCAGGCGCTTTGTGGGGCGCTCGCTTCTGCTCGCGACCATCGACCTGCCCATCGCCATTCCCCACACCGTGGCCGGCATCGCCCTGCTCACTGTCATCGGCCGGCAGAGCTGGCTCGGACAGCTCTTCGGGGGAGGGCTGGTAGGCACACAGGTGGGCATCAGCGTGGCCATGGCCTTCGTCTCCCTGCCCTTCCTGGTCAACTCGGCCAGGGAGGGCTTCGAGGCGGTCCCAGCCCGGCTGGAGAAGGTGGCGCGCTCCCTGGGCGCCTCCCCCAGGCAGGTCTTCTTCACCGTGTCGCTGCCTTTGGCCTGGCGGGGCATCCTCTCGGGCATGGGTCTCATGTGGGCGCGAGGAATAAGCGAGTTCGGGGCGGTGATCATCATTGCCTACTACCCAATGACCACGCCCGTGCTGGTGTACAGGCGCCTGAACGACTTCGGCCTCAGCCACGCCCGGGCAGCGGCTCTGCTGCTGGTGGTGGTGTGCGTCGCAGTGTTCGCCTTCATGCGCTTTGTGTCGCGGCCCCTGGGCGGCAAGCGGGAGGGGGACGATGCTTGAGCTTTGCGGCCTGAAGAAGCGATTCGGTGCCTGGGAGCTGCCCGGCCTGGACCTGGCGCTGGAGCCGGGGGAGTACTTCATGCTCCTGGGCCCGAGCGGCGTGGGAAAGTCCGTGACCCTCGAGCTCATCGCAGGTCTGCAGCGCCCCGACTCCGGGCAGATCCTGTGGAAGGGCCAGGACATCACCCACAGCTCCCCGGAGAAGCGCCCCTTCGCCATCGTGTACCAGGACTGCGCGCTCTTCCCGCACCTGTCTGTGCGAGCCAACATCGCGTACGGCCCCAAGGTCGCCGGGGTCGGGCGGGTGGAGATCGACCAAAGGGTCGACGAGCTGGCAGAGCTGGTCCGGATCACGGACCTGCTCGACCGGAGGGTTGTGAGCCTGTCGGGGGGCGAGGAGCAGAGGGTGGCCCTGGCGCGAGCGCTGGTCACCAGGCCTGAGCTGCTGCTCTTGGACGAGCCCCTCTCGGCCCTCGACGCGTCCATCAGGGAGTACCTGCGCGGAGAGCTGCAGCGGCTACACAAGGAGAGCGGCGCCATCTTCTTGCACGTGACCCACGCCCAGAGGGAGGCGCGTCACCTGGCCGACCGGGTGGGGGTTGTCCTGGATGGACGCCTGGAGCAGGTGGCCACCTCCACGGAGCTGTTCAGGAGGCCCACGAGCCGCCGGGTGTCCGAGTTTCTTGGCCTGCGCAACCTGCTGGATCTGCGCTGCTCCGAGCCCGGCCGCGGTGAGGCTCGAGGGGTCGGGATCAGGGGCGAGGCCCTCCTGCCAGGCCGCGCCAACCTCTGGATCCGCCCCGAGGAGATAACCTTGACCCGAGGGGAGCCCCGGGCCCCCAACGTCCTGGAGGCCAGGGTCATCTCGCTGGAGGATGTGGAGCTGCTCACCACCTTCCGGCTGGCCTGCGGGGAGCTGGAGCTGGTGGCCATGGTGCCCGAGGCCCGGGCGCGCACATTGGGAGTGGGCCCAGGGGATCGAGTCTTCGCCTCCTTCGGGGACGACGCGCTCCACAGCTTCTGAGCGCCGACCACCGCCGGTGGCCAAAAACTGGCCCAAATACTCTGGCCCCCCTACAGTCGATGCAGCGGAGACGGTGCTCTCCCAAGGAGTCGACCATGTTGTCAGGATCCATCCCCAAGGTGGCAGCAAAGGAAGATCGCCGGCGGCTGCCGCGCATGAGCTTTGACTGCCCCATGACCTACCACCCGGTGGGATCTTCCCGACGGACCCCTGCTCACGCCCTGTGTCTCTCCGGCTCGGGCCTGCTCTTCGAGGCCGAGGAGCCCCTGCTCCCGGGCACCAGGCTGGAGATCTTCGCCAAGCCGTCGCTCCCCATCACCCCTCCCCTCTGGGCGGTGGCGGTCGTGAAGCGCTCCAGGCCAGTTTCGGGGGAGCCGTCCACCTTCCACGTGGCCGTGGAGATCGAGCAGATGCTGTAGCAGACCTCCTCACCCCTCCCAGGCAATCTCTCCCATTGGCCGCACATCGTAGCCCCCCAGCTCCACCACCGCTGCCTTGAAATCCGCCGAGGCCAGGGTCTCCAGGAGGAGGCGAACCCTCGGGTCCTCCCAGTGAGCCTGGGGAATGCACAGGTCGTACCTCTCCACCATGAGGGGCACGAAGTCCAGGTCCAGAACCCGGGCGGCGGCCAGGATGCCCAGGCCCACGTCCGCGCCCCCTGCCAGCACCTGCACGGCCACGCCCGTGTGGGTGTACTCGTCCTGGTCGTAGCCAGAGATGGCACCGGGATCGATGGACTCCAGGGCCAGGTGGTGGTCCAGGAGCACCCGGGTCCCCGAGCCGGCCTGGCGGTTGATCATGCGCACGTCTTGCCGGGTGAGGTCCGCGAAGGTGCGGATGGACTTGGGGTTGCCCTTCTTGACGATGAGCCCCTGCTGGCGCATGGCCAAGGTCACCAGGCGCGCCGGGGTGGACGGGAGGTACCGGCGCAGGTAGGGGACGTTGTACTCGCCAGTGTCGGGATCCAGCAGGTGCGTGCCCCCCAGGTGACAATGGCCCGCGGCAAGGGCCATGAGGCCGCCCAAAGAGCCCACATTGGAAGAGGAGACGCGGACCCAGTCCGCGGCGCGCTTCATGTGATCGGCCAGCAGGTCCAGGGTCACGTCGTGGCTGCCCGTGATGACCAGCGTCTCCCGCACAGCCCCCCGGCCGTGAAGGAGCTCCGCCCGGGCTGGCCTCCCCTGCTCCACACCCTCGCTCTCGGAGGGGATGCGGAGGATGCCGTCGGCTCTGGTGAGGGACGTGACCGTGCCCGCGCCCCGCTTCAGGGGAGTGGCGACCACGCGCTCGCCCACCTGGCCCAGGTGTACCCGGAGGAACTCCTCTTGTCCCAGGCGGGAGGCCAGGCCGCGGGTTGGGATGACCTCCATGGTCTCCCTCTTGCGGGGCGGCTGCCCCTGCATCATCTCCAGGGCTGGCCGCACTAGCTGGTCGAAGCAGACCCAGGCGGAGACCGGGTAGCCGGGGGTGCCCACCACCGGCTTGCCCCGAGCCTCGCCGATGATGGATGGCTTTCCGGGCATGGCGGCCACGCCGTGGGTGAGCACCCTGCCCACCTCCCCCAGGATGTGGGCGGTGAAGTCCTTGGAGCCCGCGGATGCGCCGGCGTTTAGCAGGACCATGTTGGTGTCGGTGTCCAGGACCTCCAGCAGGGCGGCGCGGATCCTCTCCGGCTCGTCCGGCTGCCGGGGCCAGACCAGGGGCTCTCCGCCAGCCTCGGTGATGAGCCCGGACAGGAGCACCGAGTTGAACTCAATGATCCTCCCGGGTGCGGGAGGGGCGCTCCTGGCGTCTCGCCAGTCCACCAGCTCGCTGCCCGTGGGCAAGACAGTGACCCGCGGCCTGCACAGCACCTCCAGCTCGAAGACCCCTGCGGCTAGCAGCGCGGCCAGGTCCGTGGCCCCGAGCCTGTGGTGATGGGGCAGCAGCATCTCGCCCGCCACCATGTCCTCCCCCACCCGCCGCACGTGCTGCCACGGAAAGGCCGCCGCCCGGAGCTCCACCTCCCGGGGTGAGAGCTGATGTACCTGCTCGATCATCACCACCGCGTCGGTGCCCTCGGGCAGCACCTGGCCCGTGTTTACTGGCCAGGCATCCGAGCCAAGGGCCAGGGTGACCGGGGTCTCGTCCGTGGCCCCGAAGGTGGCGCTGGCGGCCACCGCGATGCCGTCCATTGCGGCGGCCTGGTAGTATGGCGAGGAGAGGTTCGCGAAGACGGGCTCCGCGGTTACGCGGCCCAGGGCCTCGGCCGTGTCCATGGTCTCGGTGCCCACCAGGGCTATCCAGTCGAAGCTGCCGCACAGCTCCTCCCTCGCCACTGCCAGCGGCTTCATGCTCAGGTACTTGTTGCGTCTCATGGCTCGCTCCACAGAGGGCATCATCTGGCGCCCTACTGGTAGAGCAATACGGTGACCGGGCTGCCCTTGTCCAGCCCCTCGCACGAGGCCTCCACCCGCACCAGGCCGTGGCTCTGTGTGAGCGTACGAATTAGGCCGGACTTGCCGAAGAGGGGCTCTGCCACGGCCCCCGCCGCGGTTTCGCTCAGCCGGACCCGCACGTACTCCTCCCGGCCCTGGGCCGAGGGGAGATCCCGCGACAGGACGGCCTCCCGGCGGCCGAAGCGCACGAAGGAGCGGGCCGGTCGGCCCAGCAGGCGCTCCATGAGGGGCTCGACGAACAGGTGGAAGGAGATCATGCAGGAGGTGACCTGGCCCGGAAGACCCAGCAGCTCGCCTGCCTCGGCGCGCACCCAGATGAATGGCTTCCCCGGGGCAACGGAGACGCCGTGCACGAGCAGGTGCGCTCCGGGGAAGGACTGGAACACCTCCACGGTCAGATCCCTGGCCCCCATGGATGAGCCCCCCGAGAGCACCAGGATGTCGCTGCGCTCGAGGCCGCGGGTCACAGCGGCCTCCAGGGCGTCGGGGTCGTC
The DNA here is from genome assembly GCA_024276595.1 of Myxococcota bacterium. Classification (GTDB taxonomy): domain Bacteria; phylum Myxococcota_A; class Polyangia; order HGW-17; family JAJRWW01; genus JAJRWW01. The sequence goes on along the minus strand of JAJRWW010000587.1, from coordinate 2,606 downwards.
GCGCACGAGGCCCAGGGCGAGGGGCAGACCACCAGCAGCGTACACCTGCGCACAGAGGGTGTGGGTGTTCACGTCCCGCACCTGCCCGGGCCTGGGAGAACGCTCCACCGGGACGACCTCGTCGCCCGTGGAGATGATCGCCACTCGCGGGCGCCTGACCACCGGCACCTCGTCCCGGCCCAGAGCCGCCAGCAGCCCCACGTCCTGGGCCCGGAGGCGCTGCCCGGCGGGCATGAGCAGATCCCCCTGGGCTGCGTCGTCCGCGGCCCCCAGCACATTCCCCCTGGGCGGGACGGGACGACAGACCTCCACCAGCGCGTCTCCGGCGGGGCGAGTGTGCTCCACCATGATCACCGCGTCCGTGCCCTCCGGGAGCATCCCCCCGGTGCCGATGGACGCGCACTCCCCTGGCCCGACCCTCAGCGAGGGCGCCTCTCCCATGCACACCTCCCCCACCAGCCGCAGGTAGCCGGGGGAGGACTCGCTGGCGCCAAAGGTGTCCGCGCTCCGCAGGGCAAAGCCGTCCATTGTTGCGCGCTCGAACCCGGGCAGGTCGGCCGAGGCCTCCACGGGATCAGCCAGGGTCCGGCCAGGAGCCTCAGCCAGGGGCACGACCTCGGCCTCCAGCGGCCCCATGGCCTCGGCATGCTCGCGCACCCGGGCCACGCTCTGGACCTTGAAGAAGGGCTTCATTCTCGCAGCTCGGCGCAGTCCTGGGGTATCCCCGTGGCCATCTGGAGCGCGTGGGGCAAGGCGGGGGCGATGGCCTCGAGCTGCTCTCGCACCGCCTTGGGGCTGCCCGACAGGTTGACTATCACGGTCTGACCCCGTTGCCCGCAGACGGCCCTGGAGAGCATGGCGTGGGGGGTCTTGGCCAGGCCTGCGGCGCGCATGGTCTCCGCCATTCCCGGGATCTCCCGGTCGATCACCGCCAGGGTCCCCTCGGGGGTGACGTCTCGGGGCGACAGGCCGGTTCCACCGGTGGTGACGATGAGGTCACACACCTCCTCGTCTGCCAGGCGCACCAGCGCTGCCTCCAGCTCCTCCCGGCCATCGGGCAGGATCTCCTGGGCCACCAGGTGACCGCCCAGGATTCCACCGAGGAGCTCTGCCGCCAGGGGGCCCGCCTCGTCGGCGCGAGCACCGGCTGCGCCCCTGTCGCTGAGGGTGATCACCGCCACCCGGAAGAGATCCAGCTCCGCCTCGGTTCGAATCTCGTCCCCTGGAGCAAGGTCCCCGCCGCGGATCACCCGGGCGAACACGCCGCGGGTGGGCATGATGCAGTCCCCGGTCTGGTGGTAGATCTTGCAGCGGGTGTGACACTCCTTGCCTATCTGCGTGATCTGCAGCACCGCCCTGTCGCCCAAACGAAGCCGCCTTCCCACCTCCACCTTCTCCAGCTCCAGGCCCCGTGTCACGATGTTCTCCCCAAAGGCGCCGGCCACCAGGTCCAGGCCCTTCGCCCGCATGGTGTCCACCTGCTCGTCGGCCAGGAGGCTCACCTGCCGGTGCCAGGTCCCGGCGTGTCCGTCCCCCTGGATGCCATGCCCGCGCACCAGCGCGATCCGCTCCACCGAGCGCTTGGGCCCCCCGGTGTCCTCGCTGACACAGACCGCCACCACTCGACCGTTCATTCAACCCCCTCCCGAGCGCTCTGCTGGGTGGTTGCCCCGGCCTCAGAGCCCGAGCCGCCCCTGAGATAATGCCCGCTGGCGCCCCCGGACTTCTCCTCCAGGCGAACGGCGGAGATGGTCATGCCGCGATCCATGGCCTTGCACATGTCGTAGACGGTGAGCGCCGCCACACTGACGGCCGTGAGCGCCTCCATCTCCACGCCGGTGCGGCCGGTGCACGCCACCGCAGACGTGATCTTCACCCGGTCCGTGGCCAGCTCCAGGTCAACGGCCACCCGGTCGATGGCCAGGGGGTGGCAGAGGGGGATCAGCTCCGAGGTGCGCTTCGCGCCCTGGATGCCCGCCACCCTCGCCATGGCAAGGACATCGCCCTTCTTGGCGGCGCCAGCGGCGATGGCGTCCAGCACCTCTGGCCGACAGAACACCTCCCCTGAGGCCACCGCAACACGGCGGGTTGGAGGCTTCGACCCCACGTCCACCATTACGGCCCGGCCGGCCTCGTCCACGTGTGTCAGCTTCTTCATGGGGTGCTCTCCTGTGGATACTCTACGGGCCGGACCGAGGCTAGCCTCCGATGAGCGCCATCTGCTGCGCCGGCCAGCGGGAGTCCGGGAGCCCCTTGGCGCCCAGCAGCTCGGCAACGCGGCCCTCCAGCTCCTCCGGGCGACCTTCACGAAGGAGCGTGAGCAGATCCACGCCGCCCTCGCGTCGCAGGCAGGCCAGCAGGCGCCCCCGGCTGTCGAGACGGAGGCGATCGCAGCGACCACAAAAGGGCTCCGATATCGGCGTGATGAAGCCAACGTGTACCTCCCGGCCGTTCACCAGGAAGCGGTGTCGGCTGGAGGTGGCGCTGCCCTGCGCAGGGCCCAGATAGCGCAGCTCCCTGCGCAGGGTGTCCAGGGCCCTGGCGGCGGGCAAGAACTCCCGGTGGTAGATCCGCCTGGCCACACCCATTGGCATCAGCTCGATGAG
>JAJRWW010000586.1 GCA_024276595.1 Myxococcota bacterium | reverse complement strand
CATGCGCACCTCCCGCGGAAAGAACACCGCCACCTCCACCCAAAATCCAATGCCTCGCCCGCCTCCGCCGAGCTTCCCCAGTGGGATCTGTCCGGCCCAGTCAAAGCCAAGGGTGTGCATCTGCGGGTACATGAGCGAGGCATCCACGTCCACGAACCCGGCCGCGCCAGAGGTGCGCTCCAGGTAGGGCTGGGGGATGCCGTGACGGCCGTAGTAGTAGCTCAGAGAGAAGTCCATCTTGGCCATCTTCCAGGCGGTCTTGAAGCCCACCTGGGAGTTCTCGATGCGGGTACGGGGCACCATGGGCGCGGCGCGGTTGACCACAGTGGGCATGCCCAGAAACTGCTCGGCGTAGTCTCGCTCCACGTGGAGGCGTCTTCGGAGGTTTCCGTCGGCGATGGGGATCCGATCCACCCCCTTGATGGCGATGGGGGCCCAGCGGTTGAGCTGGAAGGGCTTGAAGATGGGCACCCACACGAGAGTGAAGATCAGGTCCTTCCACGGGTTGTAGTCCACCCGGATCATGTTGTTGGAAACCCTGTCGCCAAAAAGCAGAGAGTCCTCCAGGTCGAGCGGGTTGATGTTGGACGTGGGGTTGAACATGTCCGCCTTGCCCCAGGTGACGATCTGCTTGCCGATGCGAACGTCCAGCCCCTTTGTGAACAGGTCCGTGACGTCGAAGTACAGGGCATGGGCCTCCATGCGGAATGGATCCACCCTGGACCTGTCGGCCAAGGAGAGGAGATCGTCGGTCACGCGGACGTACCCGGTCCAGACAAAGTCCAGCTCCGCCACTCCCTTGTAGTCCCCTGAGCGAACGGTGAAACGAAAGCGCGCGGCGTTCTCGTTTCGGTCGAAGCCCGAAGGAATGGAGCTTACCCGCTGGGTGCCGGCGCAGCCGCCTCCCGCGGACTTGGGGCACCAAAACGGGTTCAGCCGCGGGATGGAGTAGCGGACATCGCTCCGAAGGAAACCTGACAGGGCTGTCTTGATGCCACCGTCGTCGTCGTCATCGTCGTCCTCATCCGTGTCGGCGCGAGCCGTGTGGAGGGGAACGATGAGGGCCAGTATGGCGAGCCAGTACCATCTTCGCTTGAACATGACTTTTCACCCTGTGCTCAGTCGGGCCAGCTCCTTGAGCGGAAATAATACACCACCCTACACCTGCCTGGCGCCCACGGGATCACTCGGGATGCGTCGCCCCGGAGGCCGCCGGAGCGAGCGCTGCCTCGGGCTGCTCGCCTCCCTCCTGTGCACTCCTCCCCGCTGCTCTCCTGTAGTATGCCCGTCTGCCAGCCGCAGCCGGGATGACCACGAACGTGATCGCCGCCGCCATCAGCATTGCGGAGGCGATCATGATGCCGAGCACCTTCAGGGGCTGCCCCTGGCCCATGGCCAGCACAGCGAAGCCGGCGCAGACCATGAAGGCGTTGGCGACAATTCCGCTCCCAGACTCCTGGGCCGCCCGCCGGGCGGCGGCGGTCCAGTCGCCACCCTCGGGGCGCTGCCACCAGGTCATGAAGTGGATGGCGTAGTCGATCCCCACCCCGATGGCGATCCCCGCCACCATGGAGGTGGAGATGTCCATGGAGCGACCGGCGAGGCGCAGGCCCCCGAAGACCGCGACCAAGGTCAAGCCAGCGGGCAATAGCGCCACCATCCCGCCAGTGAAGGAGCGGAACATGAGGATCATGATCCCGAAAACAACCGCCAGGGAGACCAGCAAGCTGTACACCTGGTTGCGCTCCACAGACCTGGCCAGCCCTCTCAACACTACCGGCATTCCGCTCACGGTGGGGCGCAGAAAGATCACCCCTGCGGCCTCCCGCTCCGATCCCCGGGGCACCACCGTCACGGAGGGGGCGTCCAGGTCCACCGCCGCGGTGGACAGGGCCTCCAGGAGCTCAGGCGAAGGTGACCCAATAGACAGAGCGCGTGCGGCCACGCGACCTAGCTGGGCAGCTCGCTGCAGGCGCCAGCTATGCTCCAGCTCCCGCTCGGCGAAGGTGGAAAAGTCCAGGTACTTGGCGCTGCCCAGCACCTTCACCGCGGCCTTCTTTACGGCCCTGTCCCTGGCATCCTCTGAGGCCCCCGGTCCCAGGGCGGCCAGGGCCGCTGCGATCCTCCGGGCGATCTTCTGCTTCTGGTAGGGCTCCCCGTCGGGGGTCTTGTCGGGCCAGACGCCGGGAAACTCGCTGCTGGCCAAATAGGATGCCATGTTGGCAGCAACCCCTCGCCGGGCAGCGGGGGTCATGGCCACCGGTTTGCCAAAGCGCTCCGCATAGGCGGCCACGAGCCGGGCGCGGCTCCCCTCGGGGGGGCTGTGGCCCAGCTCCCGCGCGACGGCCATGACGTGGTCCGCGGTGTCCTGGATGAGCCTGGCCTTCGCGCGCCGGGCTAGCCGGGGGTCGCGGGTCTTGTGGAGGAGCACGGGCAGCAGCGCCTTGCGGAAGTCCTCTCGCACGAGCCGTGAGACCCTCCTGAGCACCCGGTTCACCACCTCCACCTTGCTGGACTTGATCTTGATGTGAATGAGCAGGTCCCGGTGGCTTGGGCTCAGGAGCTGATTCACGGTGGGGTCGGTGCTCACCAGGCCGTAGATGTTCTTCACCTTTGCCCTCGTGTCCGGGATACGTCTGAGGTCATCGGCCATCTGGGTCCCCAAGGACACGGGGAGCCCCACGTGGAGCACCGACGAGACCTCGTCCATGCGGGCAATGCGCTCGGCAAAACGCCTCACCTCGCGCAGCACCAGCGGATCCTCGATCACCGGCTTGGTGTGCTGTCGCACCTGGGGCAGCAGCTCCTCGGTCACGGCGGCAACCGCGCGCGCTTCGGGATGGGTGGGGTCCAGGTCCACGTGCACCTGGATGTACTGAGAGCCGCCGAAGCGCCGCCCCAGGAAGTCGTCGGCCCGGGCCGGCTCGCTGTCGTCGGTGTAGAAGGCCGACGGCTCCACCTCCACCTTCACCTGTGCCGCCAGGACGACTCCAACCAGGCCCAGCACAAGGGCCACGCCCACCACGAGCAGCCTGTGCCGGGCCGTGGCCGCGGCCAGGCCCCCCACCCGACGGCTCAGCCAACCCGGCCTGCGCTCCGAGGTGGCCTTGGGTGACCGCCTCCGGAGGCGGCTGGCCACTGTCAATAGCGCCGGGATCACGCAGAGGGCCGTGAGCATGGAGACCCCTATTCCGAGGGCGGTGAACAGCCCGAAGAGGCGCATTGGACGGATGTCCATGACCATGAAGGAGGCAAAGCCAGCCATTGTGGTGAGCCCTGTTGCGAGCACCGCGGGCCCAACCTCCACCACGGAGCCGCGGATGGCCGCGACATGGTCCATGTGCTCTGCAAGCTTGTAGTACCGAGCGAGGATATGGATTCCGTAGGCGCTGCCCACGGCGAAGAGGATCACCGGCATGGAGCTGAGGATCAGGTTCAGCTTCACGTCAAAAAGCACCATGGCGGAGAAGGCCACCACTGCGCCAACTCCCGTGGAGATGAGCGACAGGACCACGCCGAGAAAATCTCTGAACGCGATGAGCATCACCAGGATGATGGCCGCCATGGCCCAGGGAGTGAGCAGCTCCAGATCTTTTTGCGTGGTCTCGAAGATGTAAGAAGATGCGAAGGGGGCTCCTCCCCAAAAGAGCCTCTGAGCTCCCATGTGCTCCCGGGTCACCTTCTTGATGCGCCTGACCACCTCCTGCTGGTTGGTGCCGGGCACGAGGAAGCACATCACCAGGGTGGACGTGCCAGCCCTGTCGACGAACTGCCCCACCACGTGCCGCTTGCCCAGCACCCGGGCTCGCAGACCCTTCAGGTACCCTGGGCTGCGGAACTGCCTGACGTCCACGAGCTCTGCCGCCTTGATCCAGCGGCGCCTTGTGTCCGGCTCGAAATCGGCCAGGTTGGTGAGGCTCACCACCCGGTCCACACCGTTGGTGTCCCGGAGGTCGGAGGTGAGCAGGTCCAGCTTCTTCAGGAAGGTCGGGTCGAACACGTCGGACGTCTCGATACCGACCATGGCCACCTCCAGACCACCGAAGGTGGCGCTGATGCGCCTGAACACCTGCACATCCCGATCTTGTGGAGGGAGAAACTCCAGAATGTCGTCCTCTGGCTCGGGCCAGATCCCGATGGCCAGGCAGGCCACCACGAGGAGGACCACTCCGAAGAGCAATGGCCAGGCCAGCCTGGTAACTATCTTGGCGAGGAGGTTCACGGCCTACACGGGTGCATCGAGACAGCGGGTTCAGTAATGCCTTTTACTATACAGAACCCCTTTCTGTAAAGTGGGCGCTCACACCAAACTTGCGGAAAAGATTACAGTTGAATCAATCCGAGGTTGGGACGCAGCGCGCCCGGTGCAAGATCCAGACACCCACCACGCTCCAGGGCAAGGAGGCCAGGACGACCGGGGCGTTGCCCTGGTGCACGAGGCCAAGCCCATGGGCCGCACCGTAGGCCACCGCCAGGCATCCCTGTGCAGCCAGGAGGCCCAGCAGCCACCCGGGTGGACGCCAGCGAGGCGGAGGGCGCAGGGCCAGGAGAATGCCCACCGGGATCCACAGGGCCTGGGTGGGAGGCAGTAGCAGCAGGTTCTGGTTGCCACCAAAGACCCGCAAGGTCGAGATGCTCCAGATGTAGATGAGCAGAGCAGAGAGCACGGAGCTCCCCAGCCCCCAGAGGGCAACGAGAGCACCGCAGGCTCTCCAGGGCCACGGGCTGGCCGGCCGCAGCCCTACTGGGATCACGGCCAGAGCCAGCAGCAGCCCCGACAGAAGGACCACCCAGGTCCATGGCTCTGCCGGCGGCTCGTGATCGAAGCCAGGACCGGGCAAGAGAATGCGGGTTCGGACAACGAGCGGCTCCCCCCTCGAGGCGCCTCTCAGCCGGACCGAGGCGAGCGCCCGCATTAGCTGCTCCGGAATGAAGCAGGCCTCCCAGGCGGAGATGCGTCGATCCGCGCGGGCCAGCACCAGGTCGAAGGCGAGGTGAAAGGCGGGCGCCGACCGGGTCGCCCTGCGGAGCCAGGTGCGGTAGGTTCCCGCTGGTCGAGCCGCCAACTGACGACGCAGCTCGCCGCCAAGGACCCCGTCGAGGAGGTCGCGGATCCGCGTGGAGCAGTTGGCGCGGAAATGGTGGTAGCGATACTCTCGCCTCCCGGGCCGAGCCATGGAGTAGAGGCGCAGAAAGAGCCTCCTGCGCTGCAGCGGCGACAGGCGGAGCTGCTGGCCCACCATGAGCCGCCCCTCGGACCGGTACTCGGCCCGCGTCTCGGAGTAGGTGGAGACGCTCAGCCAGTAGGAGAGATCTCCGGCGAGAAACTTGGAGATCACCTTTGGATCATCCTGGTCGAAGGTGCCGAAGTTGAAGACGATGTCCCCCACACCTCGCAGGTCGGTTATTCGCAGCGCGCTGTGGCCGAAGCGGCTGTAGGTCTCTGTGCCAGGGCCCATGGTGAGCAGCTCCACGCGCAGGTGCCTGCCCATGCGGGCGGAGACTCGAGGCTCCTCATGTCGGTTGGCGAGGAGAGATGCGCCAGTTGGGTCTGCGAGGAGCCCCAGGGCCACCACTGCGAGGCTGCAAGGATGCACGGTCCGAGGTCTACCACACACCGAGCTTTCTCCCAACCGGTTGGAGATACACCTTTTTCGACAGTACACCCCCAGTGGAATATGTTGACTACAGCGTACCGCGACTGCTAGATTCCTCCCGCGTTGTAGCTCCTGGGCGACACCCATGAAGCAGATGACGGCCGCGCTGTCAGTGGAATAATCAAGCTCTCCGCTGCCTTCGCGCACCCCGAGGGAGAGCTCGTGGCGACCCACCAGCCGGAGAAAGATGCCCCGAAGCGCAGCAAGTTCCATCCCCTGTTTTGGCTGGTCATAGTCTTCGAGTTCTTCGAGCGGGGGAGCTACTACGGCATGATGAGCGTGCTGTCGGTCTACATGACCGACCACCTCCGCTTCGCCAAGACAGACGTTGGTCTCATCAAGTCCACCATTCAGCCTCTGCTGTATTTTCTACCCATCATAAGTGGAGCCCTGGCGGACCGGTTCGGGTACCGCCGCACCCTCATGGTTGCCTTCACTCTCCTGGGCGGGGGATACTTCCTCACGAGCCAGTCCACGGGCTACGCAGCGGTGTTTCTCTCCCTGGTGGTCATGGGCGTGGGTGCAGGCACCTTCAAGCCGGTCATCTCGGGCTCCATCGCCCGGTGCACCGACCACACCAACGCCACCCTGGGCTTCGGTGTCTTCTACTGGACAATCAACCTCGGGGCGTTTCTCTTCCCTCTGTTCCTGGTGCCATTTTTGAAAAACAACATCGGCTGGCGGTGGGTGATCATCGCAGCCGCGGTGGGCACCGGCGCCATGCTCCTGCCAACCATTTTCCTCTTCCGAGAGCCCCCCAGGCCCAAGGACACAGAGGAAGACACGGCACCCAAGGACAAGCCAACGCTGCTTCAGACGCTGGCCAACGCCTTCGAGATCATCTACAGCCCCGTGGTTCTGCTCTACGATCTGATGAGGCGCTCCAGAGCCGGCCTTGCGGTCGTCGGGCTGCTCCTCGCCGGGCTCCTCGGCCACGGCCTTTACAGCTATCTCCAGCCAGGCACTGTGAAGCACACCATCTCCGCTCGGCAGATTCGCCTGGGCAACACCAGGCTCACCCTGGACGTACGGCGAGACCTCTGTCAGCCAGAACCCTTCTCCGTGACCTGGGTGTCTGCCAACCGGGAGGTGCGCGTCACCCTCCACGACCCGGACCGCTTCCCAGAGTACCGCCGCGCCCTGCTTTCAGCCCTCCAGAGGACCCACGGCGCTGGTGCCATCCGGATCGCCAGCCTGGCCGAGCTGCTCCGGCCCGAGGAGCTGCTCCGGCTCCATGGCCTTTTCGGGCTGGAGAGGCTCACCGCCGCCCGGCTGGACACCCTCAGGGAGGCCGCCCTGGGAATGACTACCCTTGTGGTCCGGGTGGATGGTGGCCAGGCTGCCCCCTTCTCCATTGAACGAAAGGCCCCGCGCCTCTTGTGGCTCACCCTCCGCTCGGAGGATGTGCCACGCACCCACGGCAGCTCCCTGACCGCCGCTCTGGCCGCCCGGCCGGAGCTGGCCACCCTGGGGCTCGGCAAGGTGGAGGAGCTGGCTTCCAAGGCCGGCTCGCACAGCTTCCTCGGGCTGTTCGTCGGGCTTCTGCTGCTGGGAGCCCTGGCTGGAGTGCGCCTCGCCGGGCGGGTAAAGGGCGCCCAATCCCTCCCGGCGAAGCTGGGCTGGATGCTGCTGCTCATGGGCCCTGTGCTGGCGACGCTGTGGCTGCTGCCGTACCTGTCTCTCTTCTCCCGGATCCTGTGCACCTTCATCGGCTTGACCCTGCTGTCGCTCTTCGAGATAGACACCTCTGACATCCCGAAGTTCAAGGACCACGCCCGCTTCCTGCTCATGATCTTCATCTATGCGGGCTTTTGGGTGCTCTACTTCCAGATGTTCGACTCGGTTCTTTGGTACGTGCAGGCCTACGTGGACGCCTCCAGCCTCAACGACGCCGTGAACGCCGCCGGAAGCTGGCTGGGCTTCGACCTGCGCTGGCGCTTCGACGTGGAGCACGTCACCGTCATCAACGCCGGTACGATCATCGCCCTGCAGCTACTTGTCTCGCACATCGTCAAGAACACCAGGGCCCTGCCCACCATGGTCGTGGGAATCTGCATGGGCACGGTGGGCATGGCCATCCTCGCCATCTCCACATCCATCTGGGTGTTCATTCTGGGCATCGTGATCTTCAGCGTGGGCGAGATGACAGCCCACCCCAAGTTCATCGCCTACGTGGGCCAGACCGCGCCCAAGTCCCGGGTGGCCATGTACATGGGCTACCTGTTTCTGTACGGGGTCATCGGCGCCTCCATCGGGGGTGTTCTGGGAGCCAACCTCTACGTGGAGTACGTGGACACCCGCAATGAACCGCGCACCCTCTGGCTGATCTTCGCCTCCATTGGCGTCGCCACGGCCCTCGGGTTGCTGCTCTACAACCGCTTCCTGGGCAGGGCGGAGCCGGCAGAGGGGAGTGCGCGCGAGGGGCCAGCATAGCTGCTGGCGCGCCCAGCTCTGGGATGCCAGCCAGTGACCCCGACGCCCACTTGTTGTGCGCGAAGTTGCCCCGTTGTG